>DASPZH010000062.1:0-7633 GCA_035636335.1 Streptosporangiaceae bacterium | reverse complement strand
CGGATCGCGTTGGTCAGCGACTCCTGGATGATCCGGTACGCGGCCAGATCGACTCCCGCGGGCAGTTCGGCGGGATCGCCTGATATCTCGAGCCTCGTCGGCAGCCCGGCCTGCGTGACCCCGGCGACCAGCGCGTCAAGCTGGGCCAGGCCGGGAGCCGGGGCGGTCGGGTCCGCGTCGTCGGCCTGGCGCAGCACGTTGAGTATCGCGCGCAGCTCGCGCAGCCCGTTCTTGCTCGCGGACCTGATCGCCGCGAGCGCCTCGGCCGCCGCCTCCGGGCGTTCGTTCAGCACCATCGCGGCGGCGCTGGCCTGCACGTTGATCGTCGACATGGTGTGCGCGACGACGTCGTGCAGTTCGCGCGCGATCCGCAGCCGCTCCTCGTCCACCCGGCGCCGCGCCTCGTCCTCGGCCCTGGCCTGGATCGAGGCGAAGAAGGCCCGGCGGTTGCTCACCGCGATGCCGCCGAACAGCGCGGCGGCGACCATCGCGGGTATGAGGAAGAAGCCGCCGCCGGTGGGACCGAACGGATCGCCGAGGCCGGTCGATCCCATCAGCGCGACGAGCGTGACCGCGGCGGCGACCACGGCCTGCCGGAGGGTCAGCGCCAGCGCGACCGAGTACAGCGCGATCGGCGGCCCGACCAGGGCCGCGCCGTTCACGTAGCCGAGCAGCCGTAGCCCGTTACCGCCGCGGTGGAGACCGCGAGCGTCGCGACCGGGTGACTGCGCCGCCAGATCAGGGCGAGCGTCGCCGCGGCGACCAGGAGCAGCGCGGCGTTCGGCGTGTACGGGACATGATGCCCGTTCACGTTGATGTCGGTGGGCTGGTTGGGGTGGGCTTCGCCGTAGGAGCCGGAGACCAGCACGGCGGTCAAGATGAGCGCCGTCACCAGATACCACGACTGGCCGGCACGCCAGCGTTGCCACCGGGCACTCAGAGCGCTCACGGGACCAGCGTAGGGCCGCGAGCCGGGACGATCATCCTCCCGCGGGAGGCCGCCGCCGTACTCCGGCGGGAGTACGCGCCAGCGCCGCTGCTCCCGCGGCGGTAGCCGCAAGTGTCGCCTCCGGCACGACGACCGGCAGGGCGCGGAACGGCAGCCTGGTGAATGCACGGCGGAACGGCCGCCGGCGCAGAACCTCGGGAGACCCCGATGCCTTCCCTGACTCGATTCGTGCTCCGCCACAAGGCGCTCGTCGCGTTGTTCTGGCTGGCCGTAGCCGTCGCGGGCGCAATGACCGTCGGCGGCACGACGCACCGGATGACCAACGACTTCTCGATGCCCGGCCAGGCGTTCAAGGTCGACAACCAGATCGCCAGGACGTACGGCAACGGCGGCTCGCAGTCCCCGGTCGTCCCCGTGCTGACGGCCCCGGCCGGCCAGCGGATCAGCGACCGGGCCGTCGCCGCGCAGACCGGGCGGATCTTCGCGGCCGTTGCGGCGGCGGTGCCGCATGCGCGGGTCGCCGACTATGCGACTACGCACAACCGCGCGTTCATCACCAAGGACGGCCGGTCCACGTTCGCGCTGGTCTACACTCCCCCGGCGACCGGGTTCGGCGGCCCGAGCACGGGTCCGGTCGTCACCCGCGCCCTGGACCGCGCGGCGCCGGCGGGCTGGAAGACCGGCGTGACCGGCCAGCAACTGCTCGCGAGCGGCCAGGCCCCCGCCGCCAGCAAGGGCACGGGGATCATGGCCGAGGCGATGATCGGCGCGCTCGGCGCGCTGGCGATCCTGGCCTTCGTCTACGCCAGCTTCCTCGCGCTGCTGCCGCTGCTGATCGGCGGGATCTCCGTGCTGGCCACGTTCCTGGTGGTCGGGGGGCTGACCGAGATCACCGGGATCAGCCAGATCGTCGAGTTCCTGATCGCGCTGATCGGCCTCGGTGTGGCGATCGACTACTCGCTGCTCGTGGTCAGCCGCTGGCGCGAGGAGCGCGCGGCCGGCCGCGACAACGCCGCGGCCGTGGTCGAGGCGATGAACCACGCGGGCCGGGCGGTGGTCTTCTCGGGGCTGACCGTCGCGATCGGGTTGCTGTCGATGATCGTGCTGCCGGTGCCCATGCTGCGCAGCGTCGGCTACGGCGGCGTGCTCGTTCCGCTGATGTCGGTCTTGGTCGCCGTCACGCTGCTGCCGGTGATCCTGGCGACCGTCGGGCCGCGGCTGGACTGGCCCAGGCTGCGCACCGAGCGTTCGGCGAGCAGGCTGTTCTCGGCCTGGGCGCGCGGCGTGTACCGGCACCGCTGGGTCGCCGCGCTGGCCGGCCTCGCCGTCATCGCGGCGCTGATGCTGCCCGCCCTGTCCCTGCACCTGGGCGAGCCGGGCAGCGCCGCCGAGGCGACGTCGGGCCCGGCGCACACCGCCCTGATGACCCTGACCCGCGGCGGCATCCCGTCCGGCGTGATCACGCCCGCCGAGGTGCTGACCTCCTCGCCGTCGGCCGGCGGCGGTCCGGCCGGTGGCGGTCCGGCCGACAGCGGTCCGGCGGCGCAGGTGGCTGCGCGGGCGGCGCGGGTGCCCGGCATCTACGCGGCGGTCGCACCGTCGACGCCCGGCTACTCACGCGGGGGCACGGCGATCGTGACCGTGCTGCCGCGGACGGAGAGCACGGTTCCGGTCGGGCAGCAGACCGTTGACCAGCTTGAGCAGGCACTGATCGGCCAGCCGAACGTGGTCGGCGTCGGCGGGGGCGGGGCGTCGCTGATCGACTTCGACCACGCGGTCTACGGCGACTTCCCGCTGATGCTTACGCTCATCGCGATCGCCACCTTCCTGCTGCTGGCCCGCGCGTTCCGGTCGGTGCTGCTCGCGGCGAAGGCGGTCGTGTTCAACCTGATCTCGCTGGCGGCCGCGTACGGCGTGCTGACCTGGGTCTGGCAGGACGGACACGGCTCGAACGCGCTGTGGGGGATCCCGGCCACCGGCGCGATCACGATGTGGGTGCCGCTGATGGTGTTCGCCTTCCTGTTCGGCCTGTCGATGGACTACGAGGTGTTCATCCTCAGCCGGATCAGGGAGGCCTACGACGGCGGCGCCGACGCGCGCGCCGCGGTCACCGAGGGACTCGGCAGGACCGGCCGGCTGGTTACCAGCGCGGCGGCGATCCTGATGCTGAGCTTCCTGTCGATGTCCACCGGACCGCAGACCGACCTGAAGATCCTCGCGACCGGTCTCGGCGCCGGGATCCTGATCGACGCGGTGGTGATCCGCTGCCTGCTGGTTCCCGCCATGGTCGCGCTGTTCGGCCGGGCCAACTGGTGGATGCCGGGCCGGCTGGCCAGGATCCTGCGGGTGTCGTCCCCGGCCGTGGTCGATGGTCGGCGCGTCGTCGGCGAACTGCCCGGCGAGCTGCCCGGCGAACTGTCCGCCGAACCGGTCCTCACCGGCACCCGGTAGCCGTTCCGATCGCTCTCGCCGGCCTCCCGCGACCCGGGGGGCCGGCGGAGCGTCGTGGCTCGGATCCGGATACTCAGCGGAGGCCCGCGGCCATCAGGTCAGCGTGACGCAGCGTCCACCGGTAGGCGGCCCGGACCGCGGCGACCGCGCCGTCGTCGCGCAGCCGGAGCATGGCCGGCTCGCCCCGGTCCGCTCCGGCTTCGATACCGCGCCAGCATCGGTCCTGCCACCACAGGACCGCGTCGAGCACCCCGGACCGGTCGTCCAGGCCGTAGCCATCGCAGATCACCCTGATCAGCCGCCCGATCTCGGTCACCCCCGACCCGCCCGGCTCGCCCGGCCTGCTCGGCCTGCTCGGCTCGCCCGACCTGCCCGGCCTGCTCGGCTCGTCCGGCTCGCCCGACCTGCCCGGCTCGGCTGCCGCCCACGAGCCCGGCCCGATGTCGAGGTACTGCCAGCACACGTGGGCGAGGTCGTGGATCCGGCGTCCCGGCGCGGCGAGGTCCCAGTCGATGAACGCGACCGGCCGCAGCCCGGACCCGAGATCCCGGTACACGGTGTTGGGCGGGGACAAGTCGTTGTGGCAGACGACCTCGCAGGAGCCTGCGAGCTCGGTTCCTGCGGTCAGGTCGTGAAACTCGCGGACCAGTTCAGCCACCCGGCGCAGGCTTTCCTCGCAACGGACGTCGGCCGGCTGGTCGGGCTCCCAGGCCGCGTGCCCAGGCAGGTAGCTGAGCACCTCGCGGCCCAGGTCGTCGACTCCGAGGAACCTCGGTGCGCCCGGCCACCGGTGACCGGCCAGGAGGTCGAGCAGCGGGCGGACGAACTCGGACCGCGGCGAAAGCGGCCGCCTGACGGTATTCCCGGCCACGATGACGAGGTTGATCGCCCCGCCAGGCAGTTCCCGCTCGGTCACCGGATGGATCAGCCGCGCCTGGCGCTGATCCGGATCTTGTCGGCCGGGTACTCGCCGGTCCTGGGCGGCCGCGTGCTCGTCAGCTCGGGAACCAGGCCGCAGTCGCTGAGTCGGCCGGCCAGCTCGGCGGGCGAGTACCGGCTGAGCACAACCCGGCCCTCTGGCCGGTCGAGCCACTCCTCGCCGCGGCCGCCGTGCGTGATCACGATCAGCACGCCGCCGGGCTTGAGCACCTCGCGCAGTCCGGCGAGCGCGGCGCCGAACCGCGCCTGCGGCAGGTGGTGCAGCGAGTACGAGGCGATGGCCCCCGCGCAGCTTTCCGGGCGCAGCGGCAGGGCCAGCAGGTCGGCGGCGAGCAGGCGGGCCTCGGGAACCAGCCGCGCGGCGGCGGCCAGCATGCCGGGCGCCATGTCAATGCCGATCGCGGCCCGGCCGTAGTCCACTAGGTATCCGCTGACCTGCGCCGGCCCGCAGCCGACGTCCAGGACCGGGCCCTCGGGAAGATCGGTCAGCGCGGCGTCGAGGAACGCGGTGTCCGAGTCCGGCTCGCGCAGTTCGGCCCCGTAGCGCTCGGCGTAGTCGGCGGCCATGGCGTCGTAGACGCCGCGCACCGCGAGCGGGTCATAGCCGTCGTGCTCTGTGTCGTCCACCTGGCTCCTCGATGCTGTCCGTCCTGCGTGAGCGGCAAATCCCGCGGTCCGTGAGCGCAGCCAGGCGCTCAGGGCTCGGCGGTCGCCAGGTCAGCCACCGCGAGGGGGATGCGGGCGATGACCGTGGTGCCCTCACCCTCCCGCGACTGCAGATCCAGCTCACCGCCATGGTTGACGATGATCGTTTGCACGATGGTCAGCCCGAGACCGGTGCCCGAGATGGCGCCCTCGACCGCGTTGGACGCCCGGAAGAAGCGTGTGAACAGCGCCTTCTTGTCTAGGTCCGGTATGCCGATGCCGGTGTCGCTTACAGCTACCACCGCCCGGTCACCGTCCCCGGCTGCCGTGAGCTGCACAGCGCCGCCTTCCGGCGTGAACTTCACCGCGTTGGAGAGCAAGTTGATCAGCACGCGGTCAAGCTGGCTGGCGTCACCGCTGACCACCAGGCCGTCGTCCGGGCATGACGAGGTGAAGGTGAGACCCTTGGCCGCCGCCGCGGGCTGCAGGGCAGCGTGGGCCCCGGCGACGAGATCGGCCAGGTTCGTCGGCTGCAACTCGCTCTTGAACGCGCCCGACTCGATCTTCGACAGCGTAAGCACGTCCTCGATCAGGTTCCGCAGCCGGTTGGCGTTCCTGTCCACCGTCGCCAGCATCTGGTCCTGCGCCGTGGTCACCGGCCCCGCGTCCTCGTCCCGCAGCATCTCCACGTAGCCAATGAGGCTGGTGAGCGGAGTGCGGAGCTCATGAGAGACCGTCGCGAGGAAGTCGGACTTGGCGCGGTCCAGCGATTGCAGCTCCTCGACCAACTGGTTCTCTTTCTCGTACAGGCGAGCGTGGTTGAGACCGCGGCCTATGTCCGCCGCGATCGACTCGAACGCGGAGATCTCCGCCGCGGTCCACGGGCGGCCGTGACTGGTGCGCCCGCCGGCGATCATTCCGAGCAGCTCGGACCCGAAGCCGATCGGCGTGACGACGTGCGACACAATACCCAGCCGCAGCAACTGCTCGCGGATCGGCGAAGGTACCTGTTCGCCTTCCTGGCCCGACAGGTCCTGGACGACGAAGCTGGCGTTGTTCCTGAGCAGGTCCGCTGCCCAGTCGGCTCTCTCGTCGGCCAGGTCGACGAGAAATCCGGGCGGCGTCGGCGAGCTCTTCTCGTTCGCCGCCGGGCCGCTCATCTGCCCGTCATTCACCAGGTGCAAGAACACGTGGTCGCACTTCAGGTTCTGCTCGATCGCCGCGCAGGCCTCGCGGATGACATCCTCGGCGCTGAGCGGCTCGCGGATCCGGTTCCCGGTCTCCCTGGCCATCGCTCGCAGCCGGGCGTGCTTATCTTCTTCGGCGCGCAGCCGGTCGCTCTCATCGGCCAGCGCGTTGACGGACAGCGCCACGTTCCTGATTTCGGCGGCCCCTGTCGCGTCGGCCCGGGCGGCGTGATCGCCCGCGGCGAGCCGGTGGACGGTGCCGGTCAGACGGTACAGCGGCCGTGTGATGCTGCGCAGCGTGCTGAGCGACGCCACCAGCGCGAGCACCATCGCGATACCGAGCACGGCGGCGCTCCCAGCCAGGCCGATGCCGAAGGAGCGCCTGCTTTGCGCGGTCAGGTGGCGGATGTCCGTAGCCAGATGTCGCTGCAGTTTTGCATTGACGCCGATGAACTCCCTGGTGACGACGGACGCCCCCCGGATCAGCCATTTGGTCCGCGAAGTGCCGAAGGGGAGTGTGGCGGCCACGCCGGCCAGGTTGAACCAGGCAGTCCCGACGGCGGCCTGCGCCCTGACGTAGCCACGCAGGTTGCCAGGCGCAAGCCGCCGCATCTGGGCCAGATGCGCGGCGAAGTCCGCGCGGGCCTTGCGGTAGACCGGCAGGAAGTGCCGGTCGCCCGAGAGCGAGTAACTGCTGACCGCCAGCTCGCTGGCGACGAAGTCCTGCTCCAGGTGGCCGTTTGCCGCCTGGAGGTTGTAGACCTCGCCGGTCAGCTCCTTGATCGCAGCCGCCTGGCGCGAGGCGCCAATGAGGACGAACCCGGCAGCAGCGGCAATAAGTGCCGCGAATGCCGCGAAGCCGAACCAGAGCCGACTCCCGATCGAGCTCCGGGACATCACCCCTGCTGGCCACCGCCCAGGAATCCCCCGCCAGGTCATGACGACCCTGCCCTGGCCGCTGGACCGGTCGCGCATGTCCCGTCGTTGTTTGCCGGCCGCACCATGACCGTCAGTCCTCCCCCCGCTGACTGCTCGCTGGATTCAGGCTCAACTGGCCAGAGCTATCTCGACAGACTGAACTGCTCGAAGGGGTAGGTACCATACGGGTTGCCCTCGAATCCGTGCAGCCTCGGGCTGGCGAGATAAGTCAGCCGAGGGAAGTACAGCGGGATCGCCTGGTTGGTCTGAGCCATCTTCCGCTGGACCTCGTCGAACAGCGGTCGCGCGGCTGCCGCCGTAGTCGCGTTGACCGCTCTGTGCACCAGCGCGATCGATGCTGGGTCGTCGAACCCGGTGAAGTAGGACTTACAGCAGAAGGCCGGGTCCATCCAGAACAGTGGCTGCTCGCTGGGGTCGCCTACAAAGTTTCCCCAGAACGTGGTATTCATGGTGAAATTGCCGGAGTCGAGCGCGTGCTCATTGGCGACGAAATTGCGCTGCCTCACGTCGAGATGAATGCCGA
>DASPZH010000061.1:0-8275 GCA_035636335.1 Streptosporangiaceae bacterium | reverse complement strand
TCGGCCGCCCGGCGATCCGGGACCGGCACCCCCCGCGACCGTGCGTCGTCGCCCGCGGGCGGCCGGTCTGCCGACGCTGGCGTTCGCCGGCCGCGCCGTGGCCGCGGGCCCGGTCGCGCCGGTCCCGTCGGCGGACCCGGCTCGAACCAGACCAGGAAGTCACCCTGAACACGCTGAATGCCCTGGTCATCTAGTGAATGGAAGCTACCGTACTGGGCAGCCGGCCGGTCAGGGCAAACGATGTTTGCGAGGTGGACACGGGGGGAGTTGCGAATGAGTGTGTCAGTTTCGCAGTGAATAGAGTGATCAGTTGGTGATGAACATCATTTGCTCACCGGTCGCGAGGGAGTGAGGGTAATGGCTGGGATGCTGAAGGTCTCGAGGAGCCGGGGCGCCTTGAGCGGAGTGCTGCTGGTGCTGCTGGGGATCTGGGGCGGGCTTATCCCGCTCGTCGGGCCGTATGTGCACTACGCCTACACACCAGATCACGCGTGGAAGATGACGTCAGGACGGCTGTGGCTGGAGATCCTGCCCGCCGCGGGCACCCTGCTCGGCGGCCTCGTCCTGCTGGCCAGCAGGCTCCGGCCGATGGCGCTGCTTGGCGCGTCGCTGGCCGCGGCGAGCGGCGCCTGGTTCGCGGTGGGCGGCGCGCTGGCTCCGCTCTGGACGACCACGCCGCACCTGCAGGGCTCCCCCGTCGGGGGTCATCTCGCCAGGGTGATGGAGCAGATCGGCTTCTTCACCGGCCTCGGGGTCGCGATCGTCTGCGTCGCGTCGCTCGCGCTCGGCCGGCTCTCGCTCGTCTCGCTCAGGGACGCCAGCGGTGCCGAGCGGGCCGGCCCCGGCGCGGCCGACGCCGAGACGGCCGCTGCCGACGGCGAGACCAGCACTCGCCGCTGGCCGATCCCCACGCCCGCGTCGATGCGCCGGGTCGCGAGCACGTCGGACACGAGCACGTCGGACACGAGCACGTCGGACACGAGCACGTCGGACGCGAGCACGTCGGACAGCGGCCCGACCGAGCGGGTCGGCTCAACCACCAGCCGGTCCTAGGCCAAGGAGGCCGGCGACGGTCCGGTGGCGCCGGGGTCGGCCCCGGCGCCACCCGATGCCGGCCGGCCCGCCCGCGGGCCGGCCGGTCAGGCCGGTCCCTTAGCCGCGGCGCCGCAATGCTCGCGGTGGATGGCAGCCCAGTGACCGGTCGCGCCGAGCCCCGCGAGCACGCCGGCGACGCCCAGGTTGACCCGGACCAAGGACAGGAAGTCGGCCGGGATCGTCAGCCGCCTGATGACCTCGGCATACCGGCCCGACCTGGCCAGATCCGAGCCGCGCAGAGTGGCCGCGAAGTCCGGGGAGTAGGTATAAGGCTGTCGGGCCACGATCGGCTGGTGCGCCTCGTGCAGCCAGGCAAGCAGCGCGCCGGCGTCCGGCGGGTCGGCCCGGTCCACGTAGCCGGCCTGGGTCATCACGCGAAGGAGTTGCGTTGCCTCAGAATCGACAATCGCTTGCATCATGGCCTGCACGGTAAGGACCTGCTTCGCGCTGTACCGCCTCACGCAGCCGAAGTCGAGGAACGTCACGCCGCCGTCGGCGTGGAACAGGTAGTTGCCAGAGTTCGGGTCGGCGTTCAGCATGCCGAGCCGGGTGAGGCTCCCGACCGCGAACCGGTAGATCACCTCGCCCCACCTGTCCCGCAGATGCTGCGGCGCCGACCGGGCGCGCGCCCAGCAGAAGCCCTCGCTCAGCTCCATCGTCAGCACCCGGGCGGTGCATAGCTCGGGCACGGTCTCCGGGATCCTGATCAGCGGATGCCCGCGGTACGCGGCGGCGAACGCCTCCTGGTTGACGGCCTCCACCCGGTAGTCGATCTCCTCGCCGATCCGCGCCGACAGCTCGCGGGCGATGGCGGGCACGTCGGCCTGCACGCAGGTCATTCCGCAGCCGAGTTGCAGCAGCGCGGCGAGCAGTTCGCCGTTGGACAGGTCGGCGCGGATGGCCGACTCGACGCCTGGATACTGGATCTTGACCGCGACGTCGCGTCCGTCCTGGAGCTGCGCGGCATGCACCTGCCCGATCGACGCCGCGGCGATCGGGTGCGGGTCGAAGTCGATGAAGATCTCGTGCAGCGGCAGGCCGAACTCGGTCTCGACCAGGTCGGCAACCAGGCCGGCCGGCATCGACGGCGTATCGCCTTCGCGCCCGGCCAGCGCCGACTGGTAGATGACCTGGTGTTCCGGCGACGCCACGGGCGGCAAGCTCGCGAGCGACATGAGCTGGCAGGCCTTCATGACGACGCAGCGGGAGTTGCCGAGCAGGTCCGCGTACCGCTCGGCGACCCTCCCGTGCCTCGCCGCGATGGCCGAGTCGGCGCTCCGGGTGCGGGCGGCCGCCGACGCCGAGCCCTCGGGGCGTCGCATCGTCAGGCCGACAACCGGGAGCGTCTCGGCCAGCCGGCCCTGGGCCAGGCAATAACCGGGAGCCACTGCATGCAAGGGATGGAAAGCCTTAGTCGCGCGCATATCGGAAACAGGAGGCTCCGTCACGGTCCGCTCCGCAATAGCGAATAACTAAATAACGAGTCAGGGCCAGTATGCCAGCGTCGAATGCAATGTACAGGCCGTATCGCAGATGCAACCGTACGGTCGTACGGGATCGCGGGCGACAGCTCGGGCTCGCGGGCGCCAGACGCTGGCTTCTCGCGCTGGGCTGGTCGGGTCGCGAGCCGCACCCGCGCCGGGGCCGGTCGCTCGCGTGGCGTGAGTCTTGCTGACCCGGACCGCGCAGCGGATGGATCCGGGGATTCATCCGGGTCAGCCGGATCAATCCCCGGATCCATCGCGGCCAGGCGGCGGCCGCAGAACAGGCTGATAGTCGAAGTTGCGCGCGCTGTGTGGTCATTGATGCCGATATAAGGGGCTGCTGTTGAGTCGCGTATATCTTTGGGATGAATCGCGCGGTGAAGAAGAATTACGGATACTCGGTACACTGGCCGGCCGTCGGCACCACGCAGGCGCCAGCGCTCCGCCGGGCCCAAAAAACCCGAACGCCGTGTCGATCTGAGCACCCGGCGTTCGACGCACGGGCAGAACAAGCGCCGGCACCGCCGCCGGCCCGCCACGCGAAGGAGAGACAGATGCGATTTCTCGGATACACCCTGGCCGACCCGTCCGTGCCGATCCCGCCGCCGAGCCCCGAGATGTACACCACGATGAGCGCGTTCGTCGAGGAGGCCACCAAGGCCGGCGTGCTGCTTGCCACCGGCGGGCTCGCGCCGGTCGAGGAGGCCACCAGGGTCAAGTACGCGGACGGGGACTTCACCGTGCTGGACGGCCCGTTCTCCGAGGCGAAGGAACTCGTCGGCGGCTGGGCGCTGATGGAGACGCGCGACAAGGCCGAGGCGATCGAGTGGACCAAGCGGTTCCTGACCATCGCGGGCCCGGGCGAGTCCACCATCCGGCAGGTCTACTGACCGGTGAGTTCCCGGCGGGGCCGGCGGCCTGAGCGGGCCGCACGGCCCCGCCGCTCGCGCCCGGCCGCTCTCACTTGCCCGATGGCCCACCTGGTGGTGTGATCGGACCTCGTGGCGGGCTCGCAGGCAGACCAGGCACGCGCGGCGATCGAGACGGTCATCAGGCTGGAGTCGGCGCGCCTGATCGCCGGGCTGGCCCGCTACGTCGGGGGCGACATCGGCCTGGCCGAGGAACTCGCGCAGGACGCGGTCGTCGCGGCCCTGGAACAGTGGCCTCGCGACGGGGTCCCGACGCGCCCGGGCGCCTGGCTGATGACGGTCGCGAAGCGCCGCGCCGTCGACCTGTTCCGCCGCAACCGCGACCTGGAACGCAAGTACGCCGAGATCGGCCGGGACCTGACGGCCGACGGCGGCGGCAGCACGGCGGACTTCGACCGGGCGATCTCCGACGACATCGACGACGACCTGCTGCGGCTGATCTTCACGGCCTGCCACCCGGTACTGCCCGTGCGGGCCAGGACGGCGCTCACGCTGCGCCAGCTCGGCGGCCTGACCACGGCCGAGATCGCCCGCGCCTACCTGCTGCCCGAACCGACGATCGCCCAGCGCATCGTCCGCGCGAAGAAGACGCTGGCCGGCGCGCACGTGCCGTTCGAGACCCCGGACAGCCAGGCCCGCCCGGCGAGGCTGGCCTCCGTCCTCCAGGTCATCTATCTTATTTTCAACGAGGGCTACTCGGCGACTGCCGGCGACGACTGGATGCGCCCGGCGCTGTGCCATGAGGCCCTCAGGCTCGGCCGGGTCCTGGCCGAGCTGGCGCCGGACGAGCCCGAGGTGCACGGCCTCGTGGCGCTGATGGAGATCCAGTCGTCCCGGATCGCGGCGCGGACCGGGCCGTCGGGCGAGCCGGTCCTGCTGCTCGACCAGGACCGGACCCGCTGGGATCGGCTGCTGATCGGGCGCGGCCTGGCGGCGCTCGCCCGGGCCGCCGAACTCGGCGGCGACCGCGGCCCCTACGGGCTCCAGGCCGCGATCGCGGCCTGCCACGCGCGTGCGTTCCGGCCGGAGGAGACCGACTGGGCGCAGATCACCGAGCTGTACGGCGTCCTGGCCGGGGTGATGCCGTCCCCGATCGTCGAGCTGAACCGGGCGGTGGCCGTGTCGATGGCGTACGGCCCGCAGGCCGGGCTCGACCTGGTCGACCAGGTCGCCGCCGAGCCGTCGTTGCGCGACTACCACCTCCTGCCCAGCGTCCGCGGCGACCTGTTGATGAAGCTCGGCCGGGCGGCCGAGGCGCGGGCGGAGTTCCGGCGGGCCGGCGAGCTGACCGCCAACGCCCGCGAGCGCGAGCTGTCGCGGCAGCGAGCCCGCTCGGCGGCCGAACGCGACGGCGAGGACCCGCCCGGCCCGGCCTCGCAGCACTAAAACCTCGAATGTGTGTTCTACTGGATAAATGAGTCAGAGTCCGCGTCCGCGGTGGTGGCCGTATCCCGGGCAGTGCCCGGCCGGTCACGAGTGGGGGCCGGGACGGGTCATCGTGAGCTGGTCGCCGTGCGACTGCCCGGGCGCGCTGACCCATCCCGGCCGCGGGCACCAGTGCGTGCGCTGCGGCACGCCCGGGTGCACGGCGGCGTGGTACCAGCCGCGGCACGGCTGGCCGCCGGAAGAACGGGAGTCCTAGCCGACGCCGGTTTGGCCAGCCTGTCAGACTACGGACCATGCAAACTCTGGTCGCCGATCATCCGCTCATCGCGCACAAACTCACCGCGCTCCGCGACGCCGGCACCGAGACGCCGGTGTTCCGCAGCCTGACCGACGAGCTCGTCACGCTGCTCGCGTACGAGGCCACCAGGGACATCAAGGTCGAGCCGGTCACCGTGCGGACCCCGGTCGCCGAGGCCACCGGGGTACGGCTGGCCAGGCCGATGCCGCTGGTGATCCCCGTGCTGCGGGCCGGGATCGGGATGCTCGACGGCATGTCCAGGCTGCTGCCGAAGGCCGATGTCGGCTTCGTGGGGATGGTCAGGGACGAGGAGACGCTGATCGCGACGACGTACGCGACCAGGCTTCCCGCCGACCTGACCGGGCGCGACACGTTCGTGCTCGACCCGATGCTGGCGACGGGCGGCACACTGGTCACGGTCTTCGAGATGCTCGCCGCCCGGGGCGCGGCGTCGATGACCGCGATCTGCCTGCTCGCCGCGCCCGAGGGCATCGCCAGGGCGGAAGCGGCGTTCGGCGACGACTGCCCGATCCCGGTCAAGGTGGTCACCGGCGGACTCGACGAGCGGCTCAACGAGCGCGGGTACATCGTCCCCGGTCTCGGCGACGCGGGCGACCGCCTGTACGGCGAGATCTGACCGGCTCAGGCCGCGCTTTCCGCGCGCTCCGGGCCCTGTCACGCGATGATCACGGACACTTATCGGTGCGGGCGTCGAAAGATGTCCGTGATCACGATCGCGAGACCGTAACGCCCGCTTAACCGCGCAGAAAGACGGCTCGGGCAGGCTGAACAGGACGCGGAAACGCCACTCAACCGAGGGAAATCGAAATCGTGACAAGGCGCAAGGCGATCGCTCTCATCGCGCACGACAACAAGAAGGCCGACCTGATCGACTGGGCACGGTACAACCGCGGGCTGCTGAGTTCCCACGCCCTGATCGCCACCGGCACGACCGGCCGCATGCTAGCCCAGGAACTGGATCTGGATGTCGACTGCCTTCTGAGCGGCCCGATCGGCGGCGACCAGCAGATCGGGTCCCGGCTCGCCGAAGGCGGCGTCGACCTGCTGATCTTCTTCTGGGATCCGCTCGAACCGCAGCCGCACGATCCCGACGTCAAGGCCCTGCTGAGGCTCGCGGTGGTGTGGAACGTCCCCGTCGCCTGCAACCGGTCGAGCGCGGACTTCCTGATCTCCTCGCCGCTGCTGACCGGCGGCTACGACCGGATCCAGCCCGAGTACGCGATCGCCTGATCGTGGTCACAGGCGCGGTCTCAGATCCCGACCGGGTGCCAGACCGTCTTAGTTTCGAGGAACGCGAGCATCCGCCGCGGCGTCGGCGGCGCGGACCAGTCGTCCTCGGCGCAGAACACCCGCTTGACGTTGCTCGCCGCCAGCCGCTCAAGCTCGGCCCGCCCGCCCGCCGGCACGCCGGTCAGGTCGATCGCGTTCACGTCGTAGTGACCCGCCAGCACCGGGGCAAGCTCCGCGGTCCTGCCGGTCAGCACGTTGACGACGCCGCCGGGCACGTCGGAGGTCGCGAGCACCTCGGACAGCGTGATCGCAGGCAGCGGCCGGCTCTCGCTGGCGACGACGACGGCCGCGTTCCCGGTCACGATGACCGGCGCGACCACACTGGCCAGCCCGAGCAGGCTGGAGGTGGCCGGTGCGACGACCGCGACAACGCCGGTCGGCTCCGGCACGCTGAAGTTGAAGTACGGCCCCGCGACCGGGTTGGCCGCCCCGGCGACCTGCGCGACCTTGTCGGGCCAGCCGGCGTACCAGACCCACCGGTCGATCACGTCGGCGACTGTCCGCCTGGCCGCTGCCGCGGAAACCCCTTCAGCCGCAACAATCTCCTCCGCGAACTGCCCGGCCCGCCCCTCGATCATCTCCGCGACCCGGTACAAGACCTGCCCCCGGTTATACGCCGTCGCCCCGGCCCACTTCCCGACCGCCCCGCGAGCCGCGACCACCGCGTCCCTGACATCCTTGCGCGAACCCCACGCCGCCCACGCCAGCAACTCCCCGCCCCGCGCCGCATGCACGGGATAAGTCCGCCCCGACTCCGACCGCGGAAAACCCCCGCCCACATACAGCTTGTACGTCTTCCGCACCCCGAGCCTGGGTGCCGTCGCCGGGATGTCGGCTCCGGTCACCGTGCTGCTGGCTGCGGCGGCGCGTGCTGGTGGCGCGGCCGGCCGGCTGCTGGGGTTGGTCTTGGTTTTTCTGGTGCCTGACGGGGTAGTTGACGCGGCGCTGGCAGCTGACGGCTCGTCGGACGCGCGTTCAGCCGCGGCCGGTGAGTCGTCAGCTAGCGGCTGAATACCCCGCCCGGGTGGCGCCGAACCGCGCCTGGGTTTGCCGCTAGACATCGAGATACGCAGCCAGTCCGTGCCGGCCGCCCTCCCGCCCGAACCCCGACTCCCGATACCCCCCGAACGGACTGGCCGGATCGAACCTGTTGTACGTATTAGCCCACACCACGCCCGCCCGCATCTTCTGCGCCATCCACAAGATCCTGCTGCCCTTCTCGGTCCAGACTCCCGCCGAGAGCCCGTACGCGGTGTTGTTCGCCTTCGTCACCGCCTCTTGCGGGGTGCGGAACGTCAGCACCGACAGCACGGGGCCGAAGATCTCCTCGCGGGCGATCCGGTGCGACTGGCTGACCCCGGTGAACACCGTCGGGGCGAACCAGAATCCCTTGCGCGGCAGCTCGCACGGCAGCGACCAGCGGTGCGCGCCCTCGGCCTCGCCGGCCGCGGACAGCTCGGTGATCTTGTCGAGCTGCTGGCGCGAGTTGATCGCACCGATGTCGGTGTTCTTGTCCAGCGGATCGCCAAGCCGCAGTGTCGCCAGGCGCTGCCGCAGCCGGTCGACCACGTGCTCGGCCACCGACTCCTGGATGAGCAGCCGCGAGCCGGCGCAGCAGACGTGGCCCTGGTTGAAGAAGATCCCGTTCACGATGCCCTCGATCGCCTGATCGACCGGCGCATCGTCGAAGACCACGTTCGCCGCCTTGCCGCCGAGCTCGAGGGTGAGCTTCTTGCCCGATCCCGCGATCGCCTCCGCGATCGCGACGCCGA
>DASPZH010000060.1:0-3375 GCA_035636335.1 Streptosporangiaceae bacterium | reverse complement strand
CGCGGCCGGACGTGCGGCCATGCGCTGATGCTAGCTCCAAAGGCGAACCCTGAGGTGGGGGGCAAGCGCTGCAACCGAACTGGCGTCAGGCGTGCCTGCCGGGCCGCGCGACCAGCAGTGACCGGGACATCCGGGCCAATGCCGGCTCAGATCAGCCAGCAGGACCTCGCTGAGGTCACATCTGCCCATGGCGCCGGGATGTCCCCGTGCCCGGGAGACGCCGTCCCGTCTACTCCGGCAGCGCGTGGGCGAGCTGCCGCCGTGATGTCAGGTCGAGCTTCCGGAAGACCTTGCGGAGGTGATAATCCACTGTGCTCACGCTGAGGAACAACCGCGCCGCGATCTCGCCGTTTGTGGCGCCCCCAGAGGCCAGGACAGCGATCTGCGTCTCCTGCGGGGTAAGGTCGCGGCGAGTCTCGTTAGTTCGCTTGCGCGCGCGCTCTCCGGTCGCTGCAAGTTCGGCCCGGGCGCGCTCGGCGAAGGCGTCGGCTCCCATCCGCAGGAACATCTCGTGGGCCACACGCAGCTGGGAGCGAGCGTCCAGGCGCCGCTTCTGGCGGCGAAGCCACTCCCCGTACAGCAGGTGTGCCCGCGCCTTGCGCAGGTTTCCCCGGCAGTGCGACAGGTGCTCGATCGCGTCTTGGTAGAGCCTCTCGGCGCTGGTGTCGTCGGCCAGCAGCGCTTGCGACACGGCGAGAAGCCCCAGCGCTATCGCGGTGCCGCCGGGGAGCGCGCGGGCCGCGAACTCGGCCGCGGCTTCGGCTGCCACGGCGCGCTCCCCGCATCGAGATGCCGCTTCGATCAGGTCCGGCAAGCCGACGATGCCGAGGAACGGGTTGTCCCGGTAATTCCCCGGGTCGCTGGGGAGGGCTGCCCGGTAGTTGCCCAGGCCCAGCTCCAGCACAGCGCGCGCGCGCGTAGTCCGCGAAGGCGAGCATCCAGCCGTGGCCGTGCTCGGTGGCATAGCGCGTGACGGCTGCTGCCGCGGCTCGCGCCTCGGTTTCGCGCCCTCGCCAGGCAAGCACGACGAGCTCGCCCACATCCGACGGCCGCCCGACGGTTGCCATGATCTCGGCTCGCTCAGCGAAGTGCGCCCGGACGGCAGCGAGCGAGCCGGTAAGCAGCTCGGACATGGCCAGGAACAGCAGGCCGTTGGACAGCGCGCCGAGGGCTCCTTCCTCTCGCGCCCGCTGCTCTAGCCGGGTGGCCAGTTCGTGTAGAGAGGTGTCGTCTCCGACCGCGCCGGCGGCCCAGCATCCGATCCCGAGCCATAGCAGGGCATCTGCGGAGTCGGACTGGTCTGCGAGCAGGCCGGCGATGGCCGGGCCGAGGACCGGGACTGCGGCGGCGTGACCGTCGAGGACAAGCGCGGTGGCCCCGTCCAGGAGCAGGTCGGCGACGCCGGACGGCGATCCGGGCGGAAGCGGCATCGCTCGCGCCGCCCGGCAGATGTCCAGGTCACTCTCCCCGGTCGCGGTGAGCCGGCCGGTCACGCGGGCGGCCTCGAGCGCTTCCAGCATGGTGGCGCGGGCGAGGTGGGCATCGAACGGCTGAAGGGCGCGCGCGGCGTCCGCCAAGATCGACGCCGTGCCCTGAGCCTGTCCCAGGGCGTACCGGATCAGGCCCTGGAGCCGCCGCACCTGCGCCTGCTGAAACGGATCGCTGATCTGAGCCGTCTGCTCGAGGAGCAATCTCGCCCTGACAGGGGCGCCTCCGGCCAGATGGGCGTGCGCGGCGGCCAGGACTCGCTCCGCCCAGCGGCTTTCGCCGGGGGTCAGCTGGGCTGCCCGGGCCAGCAAAGCGCCCGCCGCCGAGTATCCGCCGCGCGCCCGGGCGCGGCCGGCGGCGCGGTCGAGCTCGGCTGCAACAGCCTCGTCCGGGCCGATCGCGGCCGCGGCGAGGTGCCATGCCCGGCGGTCGGCGTCCCGCCGGGGATCCATTTCGGCCGCGAGCGCCTGGTGGGCGCGGCGCCGGTGCGCCGGGGACGCCCCGGCGTACACCGCGGACCGGATCAGCGGATGGCGGAACCGCGCCTGGGGGTACATCACGATCACCCCCTCGGCTCGGGCAGGCTCGGCGGCGGCCGGGGGGCTTCCGAGGCGGGCCGCTGCCCTGGTGATCAGCCGGGGGTCACCTGAGGGTTCAGCGGCGGCGACCAGCAGCAGCGTCTGGGTGGCGGCCGGCAAGGCCCGGACCTGGCGCAGGAAATGAGCTTCGAGCCGGCTGCTGAGCGGCAGCGGCTGGGGCGGCAGGCCCGCTCCCGACAGCTCGGCCGCGGTCAGCTCGCCGGCCAGCTCGATGATCGCCAGCGGGCACCCTTGCGTTTCCGTCACGATCCGCCTCGCCAGGTGAGGATCGAGCGGCCCGCCCACCGATGACCGCAGCAGCTCGAGGGCGTCGGATTCGGGAAGACCGCCGACACGGATGTCCGGAATGCCCGCCAGCAGCGGAATCCCGCCGCCGAATCGGCGGCGTAACCCAGAAGCGATGTCTTGCCGACGCCCGGCTCACCCCGGACCACCAGCGCGGCGCTCAACCCACCGCGAGCGGCATCCAGCACCTGATCCAGGGCCTGCCGCTCCTCAAGGCGATCCATGAACGCCACGGGCCAAGGCTACGCGTTGCGGCAACGCGCCACACCCGGCCACGACATCGCAGAAATTCGATCGCTGACCGTCTGCGGCGCGGACAGCACCTGACCGAAATCCCGGCCGGCCCGGAACGCGACCGGGTCCCGCGACTACGAGGTTCTCCGGATTCGACGAATGCCCGGCGGCGAGAGATTGGACTCACCTGCCGAGGACCAGTCTCGGCCGCAGAACTGGAGAGTTACGCCATGACAGTCATCACCGGACACGAAGAAGAGCAGATCAGCAAGGCCAACGCGTCAGGGCTCACGCCGGTCGTGTTCGTCCACGGCCTGTGGCTGCTGCCGAGCAGCTGGGACCGGTGGGCCGCCGTCTTCGCCGAAGCCGGCTATGCGCCGCTCACCCCGTCGTGGCCCGATGACCCCGACACCGTCGAGGAGGCGAACGAGCACCCCGAGATCTTCGCCCGCAAGACGGTCGGGCAGGTCGCCGACCACTACGCGGCCGTCATCGGAAAGCTGGAGAAAAAGCCCGCCGTCATCGGGCACTCCTTCGGCGGGCTGCTCTCCCAGATGGTCGCCGGCCGCGGGCTCTCCGCGGCCACGGTGGCGATCGACTCCGCGCCCATGCGCGGCGTGCTGCCGCTGCCGGTCTCCGCGCTCCGCGCTGCCTCCCCGGTCCTGGGCAACCCCGCCAACCACCACCGCGCCGTGCCGCTGACCTACGACCAGTTCCGCTACGCCTTCGCCAACGCCGTCAGCGAGGAGGAAGCCAAGGAACTGTACGC
>DASPZH010000059.1:0-9803 GCA_035636335.1 Streptosporangiaceae bacterium | reverse complement strand
GGCAACTCGGTCGAAGGCAAGCCCGTGAGCGTGACTCCCAACGAGCAGGGGTCGCTGTTCCCGATCGGCACCAAGAAGCAGGACTACCAGGTCTTCGACACCACGCTGAAGAAGCCGGTGACGTTCCACTACAAGGGCATTATGTCGACCGACGGCGTCGCGACCTATGTCTTCGTGGCCACGATTCCTAGTCAGCAGATTGGCACGGAGACTCTGCCCGGGTCGCTCGTGGGCATGACCGCCAGTGAGGTCACGCTGCCGGAGTTCTACAGCGCCAAGGAGACGGAGTTCGTGGATCCGGCGACCGGCGTGCCGCTTTCCGTGCAGCAGAACGTCCGGCAGACGCTGCAGGACGACACCGGCACCACGCGGCTGGTCCTGCTCAGCGCCGACTTCCAGACGTCGCCCGACAGCGTGGCGTCCGCCGTCAGCACGGACAACGGGCGCGCCACCAAGATCAGCCTGATCAACGTGACCATCCCGATCGTGGCTGGCCTGCTCGGCATCGTCGCGCTCATCGCCGGTCTGGTGCTCAGCCGGTCGAGGCCCGAGGATGAGGAGTACGAGGACGACGACCAGCCGGTCGGCGCGTCCGCGTAACTCGCTGCGGGTCTGGTCGGTCACGACAGTCGGAGGCGGCTGGTGGGGTTCTGGGAGCGTGCGCAGGAGGACCCCGACTGGCTGGCGGTGATCGAGCCCGACGCGACCGAGCACCTGGCCGGCGACCTGCTCGGACGGGTCAACCAGCTTGTGCACGCGCTGCGAGCCAGGGGCCTGCGGGTCGGCGACGGCATCGCGGCCCTGGTGCCGAACGGGGTCGCACCGCTGGAGCTGTGCCTGGCCGCCCTCCAGGCTGGGTGGTACTACACCCCGATCAACTGGCACTTCACCGCTCCCGAGATCGGCTACATCGTCGCGGACGCCGAGTCGAAGGCCTTCTTCGTGCACGAGCGCTTCGCCGAGGCCGGCCTGGCGGCGGCGGACCTGGCCGGGCTGCCCGGGGACGCGCGGTTCAGCTACGGCGCGGTGCCCGGGTTCACCGAGGTAAGCGAGCTTCGGGCCGGCCAGCCGGCGAGCCTGCCGCAGGACCGGACGGCCGGCGCCGCGATGCACTACACCTCGGGCACCACCGGCCGCCCGAAGGGGGTCAGGCGCGCGCTCACCGGGCTCGACCCCGACGTGTCCGCTGACCTGCTCACCGGGCTGCTCCAGTTCTTCGGCATCACCGGCGGCCGCCCGAACGTGCACCTGGTCACCTCGCCGAACTACCACACCGCGGTCACCATCTTCGGCGGCAGCGCGCTGCAGTTCGGCCACACCCTGGTCTGCATGGACGGCTGGGATGCCGAGCGGGCGCTCGCGCTGGTGGAGCGGTACAAGGTGACGAACACGCACATGGTGCCGACACAGTTCAAGCGGCTGCTGTCGCTGCCCGAGGAGACCAGGGCCAAGTACGACGTCGCGTCCATGCGCTGGCTCATCCACGCGGCCGCGCCGTGCCCGGTCCCGATCAAGCACGCGATGCTGGACTGGTGGGGGCCGTGCATCTACGAGTACTACGCGGCCACGGAGGGCGGCGGGACGATCGTCAGCCCCGCCGAGTGGCTCGAGCGGCCGGGCACCGTCGGCAAGGCGTGGCCGATGAGCGAGATCATGGTCGCCGACGACGATGGCGAGCCGTGCCCGGTCGGCGTTCCCGGGACCGTCTACATGCGGATGGGCCTGGAGTTCGAGTACAAGGGCGATCCGGAC
This sequence comes from Streptosporangiaceae bacterium, assembly GCA_035636335.1. Classification (GTDB taxonomy): domain Bacteria; phylum Actinomycetota; class Actinomycetes; order Streptosporangiales; family Streptosporangiaceae; genus Chersky-822. Next base: position 8,051 of record DASPZH010000059.1, on the reverse strand, counting down.
AAGACCGCGGCTAACCGGCTGCGCGGCCACTTCACCGTCGGTGACATCGGCTTCCTGGACTCGGACGGATACCTGTTCCTCTGCGACAGGAAGTCCGACATGATCATCTCGGGCGGAGCGAACATCTACCCGGCCGAGATCGAGGCTGAGATCGTCACCAACCCCAAGGTCGCCGATGTCGCGGTCTTCGGTGTCCCCGACGAGGAGTGGGGCGAGCAGGTCAAGGCCGTCGTCGAGCCGGCCGACGGGGTCGAGCCGTCCGACGAGCTAGCGGCGGAGATCCTCGCCTCGCTGGAGGGCCGGCTGGCCAAGATGAAGTGGCCCAAGTCGATCGACTTCGTCGCCGAGTTGCCGCGCGACCCGAGCGGGAAGCTGCTCAAGCGCCGGCTCCGCGACCCGTACTGGGTCGGCCGCGCCGCCGCGATCTAGCCGCCCGCTCCGGCGGCTCGTGCGGTCCGGGAATCGACTTGCTGTGCGTTTGGTGCCCGCAAAAGCCGCAAAAGGGTCACGATAATGACTGGAACGTGCAGAAGTCGGGCTGGGGCTAGGCGGCGCTCGTGGTGACCGGGCCCGCCGGGGCGAGCGAGTTGGCGTCGAGGTGGGCGGCGGCACGCCTCAGGGCGGCGAGCATGGCGGCTGAGGCCAGTGGTTCCGGCGGCCCGCCGTAGGTAACCGCAAGCACATGCCGGCGAATGCCCGGCAGCTCGGTCGCGGCCACGCCCGGATGCCGCAGTGCCCGCAGGGCCAGCCCCGGCAGGATCGCGACACCGAGCCCGGCGGTCACCAGAGTCTGGGCGGTCACGTAGTCGTCCGTGGTCACGGCGATCTCGGGACTGAATCCGGCCGAACGGCACAGGCGGAGGAGCACGTCCTGGCAGCGCTCGCATCCCGCGATCCAGCGGTGACCCGCGTAGGCCGCGAGAATGCTCGCACCGGCCGCCGTGGCGCTCGCGGCCTGCCCGCCCCCGCCCCTGTCGCGCTCCGCGGCGGGGCTGCGCCTGCCGGACCGGCCCGGCCCGGCGGCGGGACCGCCCCGGTCCGGCCCGGCGGCCGGAGTGATCAGGTACACGGCCTCGTCAAGCACCGGCTGGTAGCGCAGATCCTCATCGGTCAGCGGGTCGGCCGTGCCGGCCAGCGGGTTGCCCGGACGGGCGTCGTCGTGCCGGTCAATCTTGAGCAGATACCTGAACACCAGCGCGACGTCAACCTCGCCGACCCTGAGCATCCGCAGGGCGTCGGCGGGTTCGGCCTGGATGAGGGAGACGTCGGTGACGGCGCGGTCGGCCCGCAGCGCCGGGATGGCGGCAGCGGCCAGGGTGCCGAGCGCAGATCCGAACGCCGCCAGCCTGACCTTCTCCTGCCTGAGCCCGACATGAGCGGCCAGTTCGGCCTCGGCCGCGTCGAGGCGGCCGAGGATCTCCTCGGCGCGTTCGGCGAGCAGCCGGCCCGCCTCGGTGAGCCGGATTCCGCGACCCGCCCGTTCCATCAGTTTCGCGCCGGTCTCGGACTCCAGCCTGGCCATATGGTGACTGATCGACGGCTGGGCGTAGTTAAGAGCCTGGGCCGCGGCGGTGACGGAGCCGTGCCTGGCGATCGCGACGAGCACGCGGAGCCTGGTGGCGTCCAGCATGCACTCAACTATAGGCCGAGCCGAATTCAGTCGGCAGAATCATCAACTGCGGCGTGGCTCGCGCCAGCCGGGCTGCTCGCGCTGGCCGGGCTCGCGCCGGCCGGGCTCGCGCCGGCCGGGCTGCTCGCGCTGGCGTTGCCGCGCCCGCGCAGCAGCGGCCAGTGCGGCTCACGCGGAGACTCCCCGGCCTCGGCCCGCCGCCGCCAGGCGATGCCGGAGAGCGCCTCGAGCACGACCCGGTTGGCCAGGTAGGCCGTCACCTCCGCGTGGTCGTACGGTGGCGCGACCTCGACGACGTCCACTCCGGCCACGGGCAGTTGCATGGCGATCCGGCGGACGGCGTCGAGCAACTGTCTGCTGGACAGGCCGCCGGGCTCCGGGGTACCGGTCCCTGGTGCGAGGCCAGGATCGACCACATCGACGTCGACGGACAAGAACACGCCGTCGCAGTCGTCCAGCGCGATGGCGAACGCTTCGGTGAGGCATTCGTCGAGACCCCGGCTCACGATCTCGGTCATCTCGTAGCTGCGCATGCGCTGGCCAGCCATCCAGTCCAGCGTCTCAGGCTCCGGCCAGTAACCGCGCAGGCCGACCTGGAGGAACCTGTCGCCGCGTACCGCCCCCGACTCGATCAGCCTGCGCATCGGGGTGCCGTGCCCGTAGAGCGAACCGAACTGGGTGTTGCCAGTGTCGGCATGGGCGTCGAAGTGGATCATCGAGAGCCGGCCCCAGCCGACGTGCCGTGCGACGCCGGTGGCGTCGGGGAACGTGACGGTGTGGTCGCCGCCGAGTATGACCGGGATGGCGCCACCCGCCGCGGCTGCCTGAACGGACTCCTCCAGGCTGCGCAGCGAGCGCTCGGTTTCTCCCGACGGCATCTCGATGTCCCCGGCGTCGGCGACCTTGAGGTCGGCGAGCGGGTCGACGCCCAGTGCCAGGTGCGGACGCGAGCCGTCGTGCGGCAGGTAGTCGGTGAACCTGATCGCCTGCGGGCCGAACCTGGCGCCCGGCCGGTGCGACGTGCCGCCGTCGAATGGCGCACCGATGATCATGATGTCCGTGCCCGCCCAGGACGGCGGGTCGGACAGGTCGGCGCTTGGCACGCCGAGGAAGGTCGCATCAGGACCGTACATGTTGCCGATTCGTGTCATAGCAGGCCTCCGACGTATGACCCTAGCGGCACCACCGGCACCGTTCGCATCGGGTGTACCGCGTGCTCCGGGCGCGAACCTGGATAGCCTGCTCTTGCAGCGCCCGAGCCCATGCACCGCCCGGATTCGGCGGCTCGTCGGCGGGCGCGGTCGCGAGAGGACGGGAATGACGGGATCGTCTCGGCAGGACCAGTTCCAGGCAGGGACGGGCGAGTTGGCGGGACTGGCGCGGGCGGCCGGTGCGGCATGCGGGCGTCACCTAGCCGTTCCCGGAACGCTGAACTTCCGCGACGCCGGCGGATACCCGGTCGACGGCGGCGGCGTGATCGGCTGGCGCAGGCTGCTCCGGTCCGACGGCCTGCACCGGCTCGGCGCCGGCGCTGCCGACATGCTCGCCGCGCTTCGGCTGCGGACGGTGCTGGACCTGCGAACCAGCGCCGAGGCGCAGATCGCGCCGAGCCCGCTCGACGAACTGGCCGGCCAAGGGGCGCTCACCATGCACATCTCGCTGATCGGCGAGGACTTCAGTGAGCTGCCGGCCGATCTCGGCGCGATCTACGACTACGTCGTCGAACGGCGCGGCGCCGCGATCGCGGCGGCGATCCGGTCGCTGGCCAGGCCGGGCGGCCTGCCCGCTCTCGTGCACTGCTCCGCGGGCAAGGACAGGACCGGCATCGTCGTGGCGTTCGCGCTTGCCGTCGCGGGCGTGCCGGATGAGTTCATCGCCGCGGACTACGCGCTGAGCAGCCTGTACCTTGATGCTCAGGACACTCCGACGATCGGCAGGGTGCGGGCGAGCACCGGGCTCGGCGATCGGCTGACCGCGGCCCTCTTCGCCAGCCCGCCCGAGCTGATCACGCGCCTGCTCGCCGTGGCCAGGCAGCGCGGCGGAAGCATCGCGGGCTACCTGACCGCCCATGGGGTAACGCCCGCCGAGCTGACGGCGCTGCGGGCCGCGCTCGTGACAGGAGGCCAGCGAGACGATGAGGGCGGATGACGGCCATGTTGCACGATGAGCTGGACCGCCGGATCCTGCGCGCGCTGGTCCAGGATGCCAGGGCCAGCTATGCCGAGATCGGCGCTGCGGTCGGGCTGTCGGCCCCGGCGGTTAAGCGGCGAGTCGACCGGCTGCGCGCCGCGGGTGCCATCACCGGCTTCTCGGCCCGGCTGAGCCCCGGCGAGCTCGGCTGGACGACCGAGGCCTACGTTGAGCTGTTCTGCCGCGGCCGGACGTCGCCCGCCGACATCGCGCTCGCCACCCGCAAGCACCCGGAGGTCGTCAGCGCCTGCACGGTGACGGGCGACGCGGACGCCTTGCTGCACATCAGGGCCGCGGATATGCGGCACTTCGAGGAGGTCGTGGAGCGGATCAGCGCCGAGCCTTTCGTGGTCAGGACCAGAAGCTCGATCGTGCTCTCCAAGCTCGTCGATCGCCCAGACGCGCTCCCGGAGCTGGCCAACTTAGCGGGCGCCTGGGAATCTGTGCTGATCAGGCCGTTAGCCTCGAGAGGATCGGCTAAAGTCGGGGCATGTCCGAGCACGACGACCGGTACGCCAGCAGCCCGCTGCCGCACACGACGGGGGAGTTTCGCGCTGCCCCCGACGTCTCGGCGAGCACGGCTGAGTTCAAGGCATTCGTATCGAACCGGGACCCCGACCAGCAGCAGCGGGGCGGGCCGGGCGCCGCCTGGCCCGAGCAGCCGTGGTCCGGTGAGCCCGCCAAGACCCGGTCGGGGCGGCCGCTCATCATCGCGGCGGGGGTGGTCGTCGCCGTCGTGGTGATCATCGCGCTCGTCGTCGCGCTCGGCTAGCGCGCGGGCCTGGTCCATCAAGGCGAAGGCTTGCGTGCCCTCGTGCGGCAACTGGGCTCACGGCCGCGGGACTGCTGTTCCGGCTCCTGGCACACCTGGGTTAGTCAGTCCTGTGCGGCGGGCGTTATAAGCCGCCGCCGATCTCGGTCCACGCCTGCCAGCCGCTGCCTGAGTTGCTCGACACCGCCAGCATCCGGTTGCCGTCCAGGGCCGCCACTCCGGCTGGCCCACCGGAGTTGAGCCAGCCCGCTGGGCTGCCGATCATCGTCCCGCCGGGGATGCTGCCTACCGACGCCCAGCCCGACCACGCGGACGAGCCGGAGTTGCGGCTGTTGCGGATGTACCCGACCTGGCCGCCTGCCAGCTTGGCGTAGACGATGACGAACCCCGACGGCCAGGTGGCCGCGGCTGGCGACCCGGCGATCCTGGTGCCGCCGCCCGCGGCCGAACCCGGGCCGGCCAGCGGACTGCCCCAGGTCCAGGCGTGGCGCGCGGGCGACCCGCTGATCCAGGCGTGGTCGAGCCCGCCCGACTTCGACGCGGCGAAGAACTCAATCTGTCCCGAGCCGTCGACGGCTACCGCCGGCACGCCGGCCAGGTTCGCCGGGCTGCCCGTGAGCGTGCTCCATCCGCTCCATGCCCGCCCGTTCCAGTGGTCAGACGCGGCCGTTCCGGCGGCCGTGACGCAGAGAACCTCGGTGCCGTGCCCGGGATCGACGACCGGCACCGGCGAGCTCGCGCAACTGCCGCCGATGCTCGTCCACGGCGTCCAGCGCGTGTTGTGGTTCGGCCGGCGCTGCCTGGTGACGCCGACCGAGCCGTCCGCCAGCGACTCGAAGACCTCGACCTCGCCGCGGGGCAGCCGCACGGCCGCGGGGTCGGTGGTGCGAAGCGGCGGCCGCGGTGAGGCCGCGAGCGGTGTCCCCCACTCCCAGTCGTTCGGGAAACCCGCCTGCTGCCAGCCATGTTCGACCCGGCCAGCCCGGTCGCGGGCGAACACGGTCAGCCTTCCGTCCGCCTGCGCGACCGCCGACGGGTTGGACACGATCGTGGTCGGCGACTTCCCGACGGTGTGGACGGCCGACCAGGTCAGGCTGCCGACCGGCTGCTGCCAGGCGTGCGAGAGCGCGTGGCCCGCCGAACGGGCGAACCACTCCGCGGTGCCGTTGCTGTTGATCGCCACCGCGACGCGGTAGCCGGAGTGACCGGCGCGGACCACCGATCCGCCGCCCAGCCTGACGTCAAGCTGGTCGCTGTCGATGTCGATGGTGGCGCCGCCGTGGGTTTCCAGGTGCCCGCCCAGGTACTGGTGGATCCGCGCGTGATCGGTCCACATGCCGGCCGGCATGTACGGGCTGGTGGTCGTTGCCTGGCCGTCCCAGTCCGCGTAGTAGATCACGTCAGGCTCGGTGACCGACCTGGCGGCGGCGGCGAGCGCCCCGATGTTGCTGAACGACTCGTAGACGGCCGAGCGATAGCCGCGGGCGTTCAGCTCGGCGTCCCACGCGGACAGGAACGTGGTGACCTGGGAGTCGCAGGCCGGCGCGTAGGCCTCCATGTCGAAGATCAGCGGCGTGCCCTTGCCGATGCCCAGGCTGGCGGCCCGCGCCGCCGCGTCGTCGGCCGCCGCCAGTCCCTGCGCGGCGGCCTTGCTCGTCGTGATGGTGGCGTCTCCGGACGCCAGCACGCAACTCGACTGGAGCCCGGGGTAGATCGGGAAGTAGTGCCAGCCCTGACCGGCGATTGCGGTGAGCCACGAGGGCGTCAGGTTGGCCTGCGCGCAGGCCCGGTTGACCCCGCCGATGTAGATGCCGACGGCGCGGTAACTCGATGCCAGCCACTTGGTCATCGTGCCGGCGCTCGGCGCGGCGCAACTGTCGAACCCGCTCCCGGCGAACAGGCCCTGGCCCGCGCCCCCGCTCCCGGCGCCCGGGCCGGCTCCGGCCCGGTGCCCCGAGGCCCGGTGCCCCGAGGCCCGGTGCCCGGAGGCCAGGTGCCCCGAGGCCGGGTCTCCTGCGACGCCGCTGCCAGCCGCTGCCCCCGCCGCGCGCGCCAGGCCGCCGGCCTGCCGGTCGGCCCGCTGCACGTCGCGCCCCGCGACGACCCCGATCGACGACCTGATCGTCTCGGCCAGCTTCCGGCTGGTGCGGTAGGAGATCGACACCCGCACGCCCCTGCGCGGCAGGTCCTCGGTGATGGTCCTGGTCACGTCCGGCCGCCCGGCTATGGCCGGCCGCGTGCCGCCGGAGCGGACCGCGGCCCGGATCGGCCCGGCCGCCCGATGACCCGCGCTGGCCTGGCGCGACGGTTCTACCAGCACGGCCTCGCTCCGGCCCACCAGGCCAGCCGGGCAGCGGGGATCGGGCCCCGGCGCGCCGAGGTAGACCGCGTGCACGTCAAGCCGCGGGCAGGCCGACGGGTCCGCGGCGAACCTGATCACGGGCCAGGATGCCGGCACCCGCAGGCGTACGCCGTCGAAGGTTACTGTCTGCCACCGATCGGCTCGCGCGTCACTGACCGCCGCGGGCGCGGAAACAGTCAGCGAAACAATTACGATGGCCAGGCAGAAGGCATACCTTCGAAAACTCATACAAGCAATGATTGCGCCTTGACGCCGAAAACTGTGCGCCGTTTCCGATAACTGTGTGTAGTTATTTACAAACCTTTGATCAGTGAAACGGCTCGCGCGGGGTGCTCATCACACCAGCGACGGACTGGTCAGTGGGGCCGGGTCCCGGCTGACTGGCGCGGTTATCGGCCGGCTGGGCCCGCATCGGGCTGAAAGCGGTAACCCATGCCCGGCTCGGTGAGCAGCCAGCGCGGCCTGGCCGGATCGGGCTCGAGTTTCCGCCTGAGCTGCGCCATGTACAGCCTGAGGTTCCCCGTCGCATCCGCGTAGCCAGGTCCCCAGACCTCGTGCAGCAACTGCCGCCGGCTGAGCAGCTTGCCCGGATGCCGCAGCAGCACCTCGAGCAGGTGCCACTCGGTCGGAGTCAGCCTGATGTGCTCGCCGTTCCTGCTGACGTGCTTGGCGGCCAGGCCGATCGTTACTTCGCCGAGTGTCACCTCGGGCTCGCTCGGCTCCGTGGCGCTGCGTCGGAAGACGGCGCGCAACCTGGCCAGCAACTCGTCCGTGCCGAAGGGCTTGGTGACGTAGTCGTCGGCGCCGGCGTCGAGCGCCTCGACCTTGTCGGTGCTGTCGGCGCGACCCGACAGCACGATGATCGGGGGGTCGGTCCAGCCGCGCAGCCCGCCGATCACCTCGACGCCGTCCAGGTCGGGCAGGCCGAGGTCGTCGAGCGAGCTGGCGATCACTTCGCCGAGGTCGGCCGCCTTGGGGAACACCGACATCTCGCCCGCCCGGAGCCTGCTCATGTCGAGCAGGTTCTCGACCAGCCTGGTGAGCTTGTCGAGCGACTCGTCGGCGGTGGCGAGCAGCTCATCGTGGTCTTCGGCGCT
>DASPZH010000058.1:0-1546 GCA_035636335.1 Streptosporangiaceae bacterium | reverse complement strand
GTCTTGCTTGCGATCTGCGCCCTGGTCTTGGCCGGCGCCTGCGTTACCTGCGTCATCGACGCCTCCGCGTTGAGACATAAGCCGATCGGCCCAGTGTGACCGCGCGGTGTGACCGCGCGGTCTGATCGCCCGGTCTGATCGCCCGGTCTGATCGCACAGTGTGATCGCACTGGGAAGGAACTGGGTCATCGCTCGCGCGCCGCTCGCCATCCTCGCCCGCCGGGCCGCAGCCTCGCCGGGGTAAGGACCCCGTCGAGTCGGTCAGCCCTGTCGGGCCGGAGGCGGAGCGTGACGCAGCGCTGCCCGCGTTGCCCACAGAACCATATTCCTAAGGTAATCATCATGCCGACATGGGTGTAGCTTCCGCGGGTGTGACGCTCGCTACACGCCGATCTTTGCCGGCCCGGCGCCGGGCGTCCCGGCGCCGGGAGCCCCGATACCGAGAGCACCGCGCAGGAAGTCGACCTGGAGCAGCAGCAGGTTCTCGGCGACCTCCTCCTGCGAGGCCATGTGCGTCACTCCGGACAGCGGAAGGACCTGGTGCGGCCGCCCGGCCGCGAGCAGCGCCGCGGACAGCCGCAGCGTGTGCGCGACGACGACGTTGTCGTCGGCCAGGCCGTGGATGATCATCAGCGGCCGCGACAGCCTGGGCGCGTCGGCGAGGAGCGAGGTCCGCTCGTAGGCGGCCGGGTCATGGTCCGGGTGGCCCAGGTATCGCTCGGTGTAGTGCGTGTCGTACAGCCGCCAGTCGGTGACCGGGGCACCGGCGACGGCGGCGTGGAACACGTCGGGCCGGCGCAGCACGGCGAGCGCGGCGAGGTACCCGCCGAACGACCAGCCCCTGATGGCCACCTTGGACAGGTCGAGGTCGGCGCTGGCCTCCGCGGCCGCGGCGAGCGCGTCGACCTGGTCCTCGAGCACCGGGCCGGCCAGGTCGCCCGCGACGGCGCGGTCCCACTGCGGCCCGCGACCGGGGCTGCCGCGGCCGTCGGCCACGACGACGGCGAAACCCTGGTCGGCGAACCACTGCGAGGTCAGGTAGGCGTCGGCGGAGGCAAGCACCCGCTGGAGGCGCGGGCCGCCGTAGGAGTCCATCAGTACGGGCAGCTTCGCCGATCCCGGTTCGTGCCAGGACGGCAGCAGCAGCGCGGTCCTGATCTCCCGCCGGCCGGCTCGCAGCAACTCCACCCGCGGGCCAGGCAGTGCCGGTCGCTCGGCCAGCGACGCGATCGTTCCGGCGTCCGCCGGATCGCGGGCGTCCGCCGGATCGCGGGCGTCCGCCGGATCGCCGGCGTCCGCCGGATCGCCGGCGTCCGGCTGCTCGCGCAAGACGGTGACCGTCAATCCGGGTTCAGCCATTGACCGGCTGGTCAGCACCGTCGTGCCGCCCGCGCGCATGCCGCCGTGCACGCCGCGGTGCCCGGCATGCCCGCCGCCGCGGAGCACGCCACTGTCGCCACTGCCGCCACTATCGCCGGAGACCCGCTGCAGGCCCGCCGGTCCCCACGACCACACACCGATCTCGGTCGGCTCGCCGTCCGAGCCC
>DASPZH010000057.1:0-9852 GCA_035636335.1 Streptosporangiaceae bacterium | reverse complement strand
CGCGCGTTCTGGCCCGCCCCGCTGTCAACGCCCACCGCTCGCCATGACCCCCCAGGCCGGGCGCCACGCCCGGCGCCGGGCCCGGCGCCAGGCCGACTTCAGGCCGACTTACTGTGCGTTTCAGTCACTTTGGCGTCCGGTTCGCGGCTTTTGCGGCCACCAAACGTGCACTAAGTCGGTGCTGACAGTCCCGATCATGAGAGTGGCGCGCCGGCCAGGACGGCGACCACGCCGAGTCCGGCGGCGCCGACGATGGCGACGACGACGTTCTTGCGCAGGGCGAGGAGCCAGATCGCGGCCAGGCCAAGCACCGCGACCTGCCAGGACTGGGAGAGCTCGAGACCGAGCGGGATGGTGGACCCGGCGATCGCGCCGACGGCGGCCGGTCCCGCGCCGGTGAGGAAGGCCTGGACGAGGGCGTTGCGCCGGAGGGCGGCGAATCTCGGCGCGCCGCCGAGCACGAAGGCAAAGGACGGGGCGAAGGCGACCAGCGACGCGAGCAGCCCGCCGCCGAGCCCGGCGGCGGCGAACCCGACCACCGCGACGGTCTGGACGACCGGGCCCGGGGTCACCTGACCGAGGGCGACGGCGCTGAGGAACTGCGCGCCGCTCATCCAGTGATAGGTGTGCACCGCGTCGTGCTGCATCAGCGGGACGATCACGAACCCGCCGCCGTAGGACAGCGCGCCAACCTTGAACGCCACCCAGGCGACCGCCGCCAGCCCGCCGGCCGCCGCCGGCGCCGCCAGTGCGACCGGCAGCAGCGCGGCGATCCGGCCCGAGCGCGGGCCCGAGTCGCCCGCGCCTGACTCGCCACCCGGCGCCTCACCGCCTGAGCCCGGCGGCGCCTCGCCGCCCGAGCCCGGCGGTCGCCGCACGGCCAGCTCGATCAGGCCGCACGCGGCCAGCACGAGCACGAGGAAGGCCCCGGCCGTCGCTCCTGCCACCGCGCCGACCAGCAGATAGCCGATCCATCGCCAGCGCGGCCAGCCCACCCGGGGCCGCCCGGGTTCCGGGCCGGCTCGCCGCCAGCTCGCGGGCATCAGGCCGACGGCGGCTGCGACGGCGACCGCCGGCACCGCGGCCCCGGCGCCGGCGGCGGCCCCGGCCACCCACAGTGGCGGGTGCGCGGCGAGGAACAGCGCGGCGAGCCCGAGGATCACGACCAGGCCGGGCACGATGAAGCAGGCGCCGCCGACCAGCGCCCCGGCCGGACCAGCCAGCCGCCACGCGCAGAAGATGGCGAGCTGAGTAGATGCGGGACCGGGCAGCAGGTTGGTGACGGCGATCCCGTCCTCGAACTCGTCGGCGGACAGCCAGCCGCGCTGCTCAACGCAGAGCCTGCGCAGCAGCGCGATGTGCGCGGGCGGCCCGCCGAAGCCGATGCACCCGATCCGGCCCCACTCGCGCGCAATCGTTGCCAGCCCGACCCGGGTCACCGGGTCACCGCGGCGCCGACGCGGTCGACGGACAGCACGCGGACGGTCCAGTTGTGCCCCGAATCGGTGGCGGCAGCGACGGTGGCGGCGGTGGCGGCCGCGGCGGTGGCGGCCGCGACGGTGGCGGCCGCGGCGGCGGTGGCGGCTACCGCGTCCGGCCCGGCGGTTACCCCGGGAACGACGAGCGCGAGCGCGGCCGGGCCGGCCCCGGAGACGACCGCGGGAATGCCCGCCTCGCGCAGCGCGCCGACCAGTTCGGCCGTGCGCGGCATCGAGTCGGCCCGGTACGGCTGGTGCAGGAAGTCCTGCGTGGCATCGAGCATCACACCGGGGTCGGCCGGCGGGGCACCCCGGGTCAGCGCGGCGACCAGCAGGGCGGAGCGGGCAGCGTTCTTCGCGGCGTCGGCGTGCGGGACGGTCGCCGGGAGCACCTGCCGCGCCTGCGCGGTAGCCAGCGGCGCGGCGGGAACGCACAGCACCGGCGTCAGCCCGGGCAGCGGCTCAAGCCGCACGCAGCGCACCGCGCCCTGGCCTCCGGTCCAGGCGATCGTCAGGCCCCCGGCCAGGCACGCGGCCACGTTGTCGGCGTGACCTTCCAAGTCCGCTGCCAGCCGCAGGACCGCATCGTCGGGCAACTCCTCCTCGCCGCCGACGCGCAGCGCCCTGGCGGCCAGAATCCCCGCCACGATCGCGGCCGCCGACGAGCCGAGACCGAAGCCGTGCGGAATCGCGTTCACGCAGCGCAGCCCGATCCCGGACGGCTGCCCGCCGAGCGCGTCGAACGCGGCCCGCATGGCCCGCACCACGAGGTGCTGCTCGCCGTGCCCGGCGGTCCCGGCGCCGACTCCGGTGACCTCGATCCGCAGGCCGCCGCCGATCGCCCGGGCCTGTACCTCGTCGTGCAGGCCCAGCGCGAGGCCGAGCGCGTCGAAACCCGGACCGAGATTGGCGCTGGTCGCCGGGGCACGCACCGTGACGGGCCGGTCCCGCCACGGGCCGGCGCTCACGCCAGCCCGAGCGCGGCGGCCGCGGCTCCGGTGTCCACCGCCACGATCCCGGGCTCAGGCAGCCCGGCCATCGCGGTGTCCGGGTCCTTCAGGCCCGTGCCGGTGATCGTGCACACCACCACGGAGCCCGGCTCCACGTCGCCTTCCTTGCAGGCCTGCAGCAGCCCCGCCACTCCGGCCGCCGAGGCCGGCTCGCCGAACACGCCCTCGCGCGCCGCCAGCAGCCGGTACGCGTCCAGAATCCGCTCGTCGGTCACGGCGCCGAACATCCCGCCCGACTCATCCCTGGCCGCCTCGGCCAGCCGCCGCGAGGCCGGGTTGCCGATCCTGATCGCCGAGGCCACGGTCACCGGGTCCGGCACGGGCTGCCCGCTGACCAGCGGCGCGGCCCCGGCGGCCTGGAAGCCCATCATCCTCGGAGCCCGGGACGACCGGCCCGCGGCCAGGTACTGCCGGTAGCCCATCCAGTAGGCGCTGACGTTCCCCGCGTTGCCGACCGGAAGGCAGTGCACGTCGGGAGCGTCGCCGAGCGCCCGCACCACCTCGAACGCAGCCGTTTTCTGGCCCTCGAGCCGGTCCGGGTTGACCGAGTTGACCACGGCCACGTCGTTGCTCGCGGCCAGCTTGCGCACCAGCTCCAGGCAGTCGTCGAAGTTACCGTCCACCTGGAGCAGCTTCGCGCCGTAGACCAGTGCCTGCGCGAGCTTGCCGAGCGCGATCTTCCCGCGCGGGACGAGCACCACGCAGTCCAGCCCGGCGCGGGCGGCGTACGCGGCTGCGCTGGCGCTGGTGTTCCCGGTCGACGCGCAGATCACCGTGCTGGCACCGCGGGCGACGGCCAGCGAGACGGCCACCGTCATGCCGCGGTCCTTGAACGACCCGGTCGGGTTCGTTCCCTCGATCTTCAGGTGCACCTGGCAGCCGGTCAGCTCGGACAGCACGGGCGCCGGGAGCAGCGGCGTGCCGCCCTCGCCGAGCGTCACGACCGCCTCCGCAGGGACGTCGGGGAGGCTGGCCGCGTACTCCCCGATGACCCCGCGCCACGGATCCCGGCTCACTCGCCCTCCTCGCCTTCGACCCGCAACACGCTGTCCACGGCGCGCACGGCCTCCATCGCGGCCAGGTCGGCGACGGTCGCCGCGAGCGCGGACTCCCGGGCCGTGTGCGTCACGATGATCAGCGTGGCGTCCTCGCCGCGGCCCTCCTGGTGGACGGCCTTGATCGAGACGCCGCGCCGGGCGAAGCTCTCTGCCACCGGGGCCAGCACGCCGGGCCGGTCGGCCACGTCCAGGCAGACGTAGTACCTGGTGAGCGCGTCGGCCATGGGGACGACCGGCAGCTCGGCGTAGGTCGCCGGCTCGGGGCCGCACATCCCGGCGCGCATGTTCCTCGCGACCGCGACGATGTCGCCGAGCACCGCGCTGGCCGTCGGCTGGCCCCCGGCGCCCGCGCCGTAGAACATCAGCCGGCCCGCCGCCTCGGCCTCCACGAACACCGCGTTGTACGCCTCGTGCACGGCGGCCAGGGGGTGCACCCTCGGCAGCATCGCCGGATGGACACGGACCGAAACGCCGCCGCCGCTCCGCTCGCAGATCGCCAGCAGCTTGATCACGAGGCCGAGTGCCCGTGCGCTCGCGATGTCGGCCGCGGTGATCTGCCCGATGCCCTCGGTGAACACGTCGGCCGCGGTCACCGCGGTGTGGAAGGCCAGCCCGGCCAGGATCGCTGCCTTCGCGGCCGCGTCATGCCCCTGCACGTCCGCCGTGGGGTCGGCCTCGGCGTAGCCGAGCCTCTGGGCCTCCGTCAGCGCGGGCCCGAAGTCGGAGCCGGCCGAGTCCATCTTGTCGAGGATGAAGTTCGTGGTGCCGTTCACGATGCCGAGCACGCGGCGGACCGTGTCGCCGGCCAGCGAATCGCGCAGCGCGCGCAGCAGCGGGATCGCGCCGGCCACGGCCGCCTCGTAGTACAGGTCGGCGCCGTTCGCGCCGGCCGCCTTGTGCAGGGCCGCGCCGTCGCTGGCCAGCAGCGCCTTGTTCGCGGTCACGACCGAGCGGCCGGAGTCGAGCGCGGCGAGCACCAGCGACCTGGCCGGCTCGATCCCGCCGATCAGCTCGACGACGATGTCGACATCGGGGCGCGTGACCAGGGCGACCGCGTCACCGGTGAGCAGCGACTCGTCGACGCCGGAGATCCTGGCCAGCTCGGGCCTGCGCACCGCGATCCCGGCGATCTCCAGCGGCCCGCCCGCCCTGGCCGACAGGTCGCCGGCCTGCTCGGCCAGCCGCCTGGCCACCTGCGAGCCGACGACGCCGCAGCCGAGCAGCGCGATCCGCAACGGCGCGCCGTGCTTGCCTGGCTCACCGCTAGGACCCCGCCCGCCTCCCCATGCCCCCTTAGCCGCACCGCCTTCCCTCGCCCGCACGGCAGCCTCTCTCCCCACGGCAGATGGTCGACGAGTCCTGCCGTACCCGGTCAGCAGCCTATCCAGGCCGTGTGCGTGGGCCAGCGCCGACGGCCCGCGTCAGCGGCGCAGGTGGCGTGTTTGCTGACCGCGAACACGACCAGGAAACAAACCGGCCCGGCCTCCGGTTACCCATGTGCGTAATTCGCCAGAACCTGTAATCAAGTAATTCAGCCCCGAGAACTCGCCGGAAAGAAGAGTCGGATGAGCGAAACCAAGACCCTCACGCTGCCGGTGCTGCCGCTGGACGACGACGTCGTGCTGCCGACCATGGTCGTGCCGCTCGACGCGTCCGAGCCCGAGGTACGCGCGTCCATCGCCGCGGCCGGCGCCGCCGCCACGGGCGACGAGCGGCCGAGGCTGCTGCTCGTGCCGCGGATCGGCGGGAAGTACGCGCCCGTCGGCACGCTCGCCGTGGTCGAGCAGGAGGGCAGGCTGCCGGACGGCAAGCCGGGTGTCGTGCTGCGCGGCCTGGCCAGGGTCACGATCGGCGCGGGCACGGTCGGCCAGGGCGCCGCGCTGTGGGTGCACGGCACGGTCGCCGAGGAGCCCGCCGCCGGGCCGCGGGCCGCCGAGCTGGCACGGGAGTACCGCGGGCTGGCGGCCGCCATCTTGCAGAAGCGCGGAGCATGGCAGGTGGTTGACGCCCTGACCCGGATAACGGACCCCTCGGCGCTGGCCGACAGCGCAGGCTACGCGAGCTACCTGTCGGTCGAGCAGCGTGCCGAGCTGCTGGAGACGCTGGACCCCACGCTGCGGCTCGAGCGGCTCGTGGGGTGGGCACGCGATCATCTCGGCGAGCTCGACGTGGCCGAGACCATCGGCAACGACGTCCGCGAGGGCATGGAGCGCCAGCAGCGCGAGTTCCTGCTCCGCCAGCAGCTCGCCGCGATCCGCAAGGAACTGGCCGCCCTCGACGGCACGCCCGCGTCCGAGCAGGACGACTACCGGGCCAGGATCGAGTCGGCCGACCTGCCGGAGAAGGTGCGCGAGGCCGCGCTGCGCGAGGCGGCCAAGCTGGAACGAGGCGCGGACAACTCGCCCGAGGCCGGCTGGATCAGGACCTGGCTGGACACTATCCTCGACGTGCCCTGGAACACGCGCACCGACGACGCCTACGACATCGGCGGCGCGCGGGCGGTGCTCGATGCCGACCACGCCGGACTCGACGAGGTGAAGGAACGCATCATCGAGTACCTCGCCGTCCGCAAGCGCCTCGCCAACCGGGGCATGACGGTGGCCGGCGGCCGGAGGAGCGGCGCCGTGCTCGCGCTGGCCGGCCCGCCGGGAGTCGGCAAGACCTCGCTCGGCGAGTCGGTCGCCCGCGCGATGGGCCGCAAGTTCGCCCGGGTCTCCCTCGGCGGCGTCAGGGACGAGGCCGAGATCCGCGGTCACCGGCGCACCTACGTCGGCGCCCTGCCCGGCCGGATCGTCCGCGCGGTCCGCGAGGCGGGCTCGATGAACCCGGTGATCCTGCTCGACGAGGTGGACAAGGTCGGCGCCGACTACCGCGGCGACCCGACGGCGGCCCTGCTCGAGGTGCTCGACCCGGCGCAGAACCACACGTTCCGCGACCACTACCTGGAGGTCGAGCTCGACCTGTCCGACGTCCTGTTCATCGCGACCGCCAACGTCGCCGACGCCATCCCCGAGCCCCTGCTCGACCGGATGGAGCTGATCCGCCTGGACGGCTACACCGAGGACGAGAAGGTCACGATCGCCCGCGACCACCTGCTCCCCCGCCAGCTCACCCGGGCCGGCCTGGACTCGTCGGAGGTCGAGTTCACCGACGACGCCTTCCGCCGCCTAGCCACTGAGTACACCCGCGAAGCGGGCGTCCGCTCCCTCGAGCGCTCGATCGCGAGAGTCCTGCGCAAGATCGCCGCCAAGCTGGCCCAGACCAGCTTGATCGCCGCCAAGCTGGCCCAGACCAGCCCGACCACTCTCAGCTCTGAGCCGATCCTGGTCGGTCAGGGGCCGGTCCCGCCGCAGACAGGTCAGCCTGCGGACGGCATGCCCGCGGCGCAAGGCGTTGCGCAGCCAGCCGGCGCCGTGGGTGAGCCGCCCGCTGGTCCCGAACCAGGTCTGCCGGTGGTGATCGCGGCGCAAAACCTGACAACCTACCTCGGCCACCCGCGCTTCACCCCAGAGTCGGCCGAGCGCACCGCGGTCCCCGGCGTCGCCGCCGGCCTGGCGGTCACCGGGACCGGCGGCGACCTGCTGTTCATCGAGGCGTCGCTGGCCGACCCGGCCTCCGGCGGCACCGGCGTCACGCTCACCGGCCAGCTCGGCGACGTGATGAAGGAGTCCGCCCAGATCGCGCTGTCCTACCTGCGCTCGAACGGCCCGAAGCTGGGCCTGCCGGTCGCCGAGCTGGCCGAGCGCGGCGTGCACCTGCACGTCCCGGCGGGCGCGGTGCCCAAGGACGGGCCGAGCGCGGGCATCACGATGACGACGGCGCTGGCCTCGCTGCTGTCCGGCCGGCTGGTCCGCGCCGACGTGGCGATGACCGGGGAGGTCTCGCTGACCGGGCGGGTGCTGCCGATCGGCGGCCTGAAGCAGAAGCTGCTCGCGGCGCACCGGGCCGGGATCACGACCGTGCTGATCCCCTCGCGGAACGAGCCTGATCTGGACGACGTCCCGGAGAAGGTGCGTTCGGCGCTGAACGTCCTTCTGGTCAGCGATGTCCGCGAGGTGCTCGACGTCGCGCTCGAGCCGGCCGCCGCCGAAACGGCGGCCGGCCCAGGCCAGGACCGGCCCACGGCGATCGCGGCGTAGCCGCGCCGAACGCTGGCTGCCGGCGCGCGCACCCGCTCCGGCGCCGGCGCCCGGGCCCGGCCGGCCGCAAGGCGAAGGCTTTGCGGTAACGCGAAGGATCTGCGGCTCTCTCTGGCGCAGATCCTTCGCGTTGGCCGGTCCGCAGTCCCTGTGACGCGGGAGTCCGCCTCCCGGGGCCCGGCTCCGCGTCGCGGGGCCGGGACGCTAGTTGATCCGGCGCTCGTAGCCGTCCCAGTAGGCGGCGCGCAGCTTGAACTTCTGCAGTTTGCCGGTCGCCGTCCTGGCCAGCGTCTCCCGGAGCTCGATCGACGTCGGGCACTTGTAGTGCGCCAGCTTGGACCGGCAGAACTCGATCAGCTCGGCGCCGGTCACCTCGTGGCCGGCCCTGACCACGATCAGAGCCTTGACGGTCTCGCCCCACCTGGGGTCGGGAACCCCGATCACCGCCGCCTCGGCGACGGCCGGGTGCTGGTACAGGCAGTCCTCGACCTCCACCGAGCTGACGTTCTCGCCGCCGGAGATGATCACGTCCTTCTTGCGGTCCGAGATCACCAGGTACTCGTCGGCATCGATGTGGCCCTCATCGCCGGTGTGGAACCAGCCGTCTACCAGCACCTTCGCCGACTCGTCCGGCTGCTGCCAGTAGCCGGCGAAGACGTGGTTCGACCTCGCCAGCACCTCACCAGAACCGTCGGTCGCGATCTGCACGCCGACCGCCGGCGCCCCGGCCCTTGACTGCAGCCTGGCCCGCTCGGCACCCGGCAGGTCATCCCACTCGGCCTGCCGCCGGTTCATCGTGAGCAGCGGCGCGGTCTCGGTCAGGCCGTAGATCTGGATGAACTCCCAGCCGAGCTCCGCCTCCACTCGCTCGATCGTCTTCGACGGCGGCGGCGCCCCGGCCACGACCATGCGGACCCGGTCCCGGCCGGGAACCGGTTCCCCGGCGGCGCGCCTGGCGCTGGCCGCGTCCAGGATTGCCGCGACGACGGCGGGTGCGCCGCACATCAGCGTCACGCCGTGCGCCTCGATCCGGCGCAGCAGTTCCTCGCCGTCGATCTTGCGCACCACTACCTGCGGGACGCCCATCGCCGTCACCGCGTACGGCATCCCCCAGCCGTTGCAGTGGAACATCGGCAGGGTGTGCAGGTACACGTCCCGGTCGGTCACGGTGGTCTGCCAGCCGAATACCGCCGCGTTCAGCCAGCAGTTGCGGTGAGTAAGCTGCACGCCTTTGGGCCGGGCCGTCGTGCCGCTCGTGTAGTTGATGCTCGCGGTCGCGTCCTCGTCCGGCTCCCAGAACGCGGGCTCGGCGTCATCGGGCGCCTCCGCGAAGAGCCGCTCGTCGTCCACGCCGTCGAGGATGACCCGGTGCCTGGACTTGACGTCACGCAGCGCCTCGTCGGACTCGGGGTCGACCAGCAGCACCGTCGATCCCGAGTGCTCGACGATGTAGCTCACCTCTTCGGCGTTCAGCCGGTAGTTGACCGGCACGAGCACCCGGCCGAAGCCGCTGATCCCGTAGAACAAGATCCCGAACCGCGCGGCGTTCGGGCTGACGACCGCGACCCGTTCGCCGTGCCCCACGCCCATCTGGTCAAGCGCGGCGGCAACTCCGCGGGCCCTGCGCTCCAGCGACCGGTACGTGATCGTGCCCAGGGTTCCCGCCGTGCCGGGCTCGTCGATCAGGGCCGGCCGGTCTGGATAGACCAGCGCACCCCGGCGGAGAAAGTCGGAAATGGTCAGCGGCACCTTCATGATCAGCTCCAAGCATCAGATGATTCCCTGATATTGCTTCAGAGCGCGCGTCCCAGGCAACCGGGCGGGCGAGATCGGCCCAGCCGCCCAGCCGCCCAGCCGCCCAGCCGCCCGGCCGCCCGGCAGCCCGGCCGCCTCGTCCGGTCCGTCTGTTGCGCCGAGACGGGCAGCCCGGCTGTACCAGCCCTCCCGCCGCGCCGAGCCGGATCGATCCGGGGTTTCATCCGGCGGGACCGGATGAAACCCCGGATCCATCGGGCGGGCGCTGGGCGCAGCAGCGGCGCCGGTCACTCTGGCTGCCCGATTCGCGGCTTTTGCGGGTTACGGAACGTACAGGTAAGTGCGGGCGCCGCCGCCGGACACGCATATGCGGCACCGACGCCGGGGCGGAACGGCCCTCGTGCGGTGCGGG
>DASPZH010000056.1:0-5033 GCA_035636335.1 Streptosporangiaceae bacterium | reverse complement strand
GTACTTGCGATGGTTGGGTTTTGTGACGACTTCCGCAGTCGGCGCCCGGACCGCGGGCCAGCCTGGCCAGGACTCCGGCGGTAGCAGCCGCCAGGAAGGGACCAGGAGGCTGCTCGCCTCCGGCGCGTCGGCAGCCTGCTCCGCCGCCGGCATCGGCCTGGTCGTGCTCACGATGCTGGTGCTCGTCGGCTGGATCGCGGCGCCGCACTCCGGGCTCGGCCTGGTCGGCGTGGTGCGCACGGCCGCCGTGCTCTGGCTGGTCGGCCATCACGTGACCATCCAGGTCAGCGGCGCCGGGCGGATCGGCATGCTGCCGCTCGGTCTTGTGGCGCTGCCGGGCGCGCTGCTGTGGCGGGCCGGCCGCTCCGTCGTCCGCGGTCATGCCGTCACCGAGCTGCGGGAGGCCCTCGCCGCCGCGCTCGCCGTCGCCGTGCCGTACGCCGCACTGGCCGGAGCGCTGGCCATCGGCAGCCGGTCCGAGCTGGCCTCGGCCTCGGTGCCGCAGGCACTGGTCGCGTCGTTCGTCATCGCGCTGGTGTCCGCCGGGTTCGGCGCGGCCCGGGCACTGGCCCCGTGGGCACAGCTCGGCGCGCTGATGTCCGCGCGGACGCGATCGGTGCTGGCCGGCACGGCCGGCGCGCTCGCCGTGCTCGCCGCGGCGGGCGCGATGGCCACCGCCCTGGCCCTGGCCGGTCAGCTCGCCAAGTTCAGCGCGGTCTACCGGCTGCTCGACCCGGGCGTTGTCGGAGCCGGGCTGCTGCTTCTGGCCCAGCTTGCGTACCTGCCGAACGCGGTCATCTGGGCCATCGCCTACATGCTCGGGCCGGGATTCGCGGTCGGTGCCGGGACGGTGGCCGCCCCCTCAGGTTCGGTGCTCGGCCCGATGCCCGCGTTTCCGCTGCTCGCGGCGCTGCCGGCGGGAACGCATGGCTCGGGACCCGGCTGGCTGGCCGCGGCCATGCTGGCCTTTCCCTATCTGGCCGGCATTGCGGCCGGCCTGCTCGTCGTCCGGCTCGCGCCGACCAGCGTGCTCGAGTCGGCGCCGGTCAGGGGGTTCTGCTGCGGCCTGCTGACCGGGTGCATGCTCGGTGTCGGCGCGGCGTTCGCGGGCGGCCCGCTCGGCGACGGCAGGATGGCGGCGGTCGGGCCGTCCATCTGGCAGGTGGCGACGGTCGCTTCGATGGAGGTCGGGGTCGCCGCGGCGGTGACCGCGGGGGCGGTCAACTGGTGGTACGTGCGCAGGAGATGGTCCGGCGTGGTCGGCCAGCCCTCCGGAGCAAACGGGGCCGGGCGGTCGGGCGGGGCCGGGCGGTCAGGCGGAGCCGCGCGGTCAGGCGGGGCCGCAGGGCCGCACGACGATGACGACGGGCACGTGATCTACCTGGACAGGTGGGCCGAGGATGGCGATGCCCCCCCGCCCGGCAAGCGCCCAGGCGGGCCGTCCGCGCTGCCCTGAGTCGGCCCGGCCGGCGCCCGGCTCAGCCGGAACGCACCGCCGCCAAGCGCGGCCGATCCCAGGTGGATCGACCGGTAGAACCTGTCCATGCAGGCCCGCTGGGCGCCCGAGTTCTGCGCCTGGTTCACGCACCGGAGGTAATTGTTCACCTGATGCGGGAACGTCAGGTAGAACACGAGTAGCGGGACCGACAGCAGCGCGGCGAGCGTGCCGAGAACGATGCCGCCGACGGCACCTCGGGGCCGGTAGGAACCGGTCCGCCTGGCCTTGAGCACCGCTGTGATGCCGATGACGCACGCCCCGATCCCGATGACGGCGCTGAACACCAGCAGGTAGACGCCACGGTGCAGGTCACCCTCGAGTCCGAGCAAGGCGGCCAGGCTGAGCACGCCAAGCACGAGCGACGCGATCGCACGCTGCCGCAACTCGCGGTCCGGCGGCCTGGTCGGCCGCGGCCTGGTGGACCGCGGCGGGGGCCCGCCAGCGTCGGCGGGCTGGCCGGGTCCCGCCTGGCCAAGGCCGACCGGCTGCCCGGGTCCCGCCTGCCCGGGTCCCGCCTGCCCGGGTCCCGGCTGTCCCGGTCCCGCCTGCTGGCCAGGCCCGGTCGGCTGACCGTACGGCCGTCCGGCGAACTGCTGCTGGGGCTGCTGCTGCTCCTGCTCCTGGTCGGGCTCGTCGGCGAAGAACAGCCGCGGCAGCCCGGGCGACGTGGGCCGGTCGGCGTTGCCGGGGTGGCCAGGCTCACCCGGGGCTGGTGGCGGGCTGATGTCGGCGGGCAGTGCCATCCTCCGGTCATTCACGACAAGGTCACGCACCGATGCCGGGCGCGCCGAGTCCTATTTCATCACTCTTGGCCCGGCGCTTGCCACGCCGCGAGTTGTCGGCCAGGCCGCCAAGATTACGCCGGCCTGGGGGCCTCGGGACACGCCCGCCGGGCAGATGCTCGCCGGCCGACCCGTCTATCGTGGCCTCATGCGGTCACGCCTGGTCGTCCTGGCGTCTGGCGAGGGGACGCTGCTCCAGCATCTGATCGACACGTGCGCGGCGGGCTCGGCCGGGGCGCAGGTCGTCGCCGTCGGGGCCGACCGGCACG
The DNA here is from genome assembly GCA_035636335.1 of Streptosporangiaceae bacterium. Taxonomy (GTDB): domain Bacteria; phylum Actinomycetota; class Actinomycetes; order Streptosporangiales; family Streptosporangiaceae; genus Chersky-822. Next base: position 2,484 of record DASPZH010000056.1, on the reverse strand, counting down.
GCACCGGGGCCGTCGGCCGGGCCGAGGCAGCGAGCATCGAGACCTTCGTCTGCCGGGTGCCTGACTATCCGGACCGCGCGGACTGGGACAAGGCGCTCACGGAGACCTGCGCTGGCTTCCGCCCCGACCTCGTCGTGTCGGCCGGCTTCATGAAGCTGCTCGGGCCGCGTTTCCTCGACGAGTTCTCCGGCCGGTGCCTCAACTCCCATCCGGCCCTGCTGCCGTCCTTTCCCGGCATGCACGGGGTGCGCGACGCCCTGGCCTACGGCGTGAAGGTCAGCGGCTGCACGGTGTTCCTGGTCGACGCCGGGCTGGACAGCGGGCCCGTGGTCGCCCAGGAGCCGGTCGCCGTGCGCGACGACGACGACGAGGAGACGCTGACCGAGCGGATCAAGTCCGTCGAGCGGGTCCTGCTGGCGAACACGGTCCTGGCCATGCTGAGGCAGGGCTGGTCGGTCACCGGCCGGACGGTCAGAGTCGGAGGATCGGGGGGATCGCAGCGGTGAGCAAGGTAGCCATCGGCAGGGCTCTCGTCAGCGTCTACGACAAGACCGGCCTGGAACGGCTGGCCGGAGCGCTGCACCGGGCCGGGGTCGAGATCGTCTCGACCGGCAGCACGGCCGCAACGATCAGGGCCGCGGGGGTCCCCGTGACGCCGGTCGAGGCGGTGACCGGATTCCCCGAGTGCCTGGGCGGCCGGGTCAAGACGCTGCATCCCGCCGTCCACGCCGGGCTGCTGGCCGACCTGGCCGACCCCGAGCATGCAGCGCAGCTCGACCGGCTCGGGGTCGCGCCGTTCCAGCTTCTGGTCTCGAACCTGTACCCGTTCACCGAGACGGTCGCGAGCGGCGCCGCCGGGCCGCAGTGCGTCGAGCAGATCGATATCGGCGGCCCCGCCATGGTCAGGGCGGCGGCCAAGAACCACGCCAACGTCGCCGTGATCACCAGCCCGCAAGCCTACGACCAGGTCGCAGCCGCCCTCGCGGCTGGCGGTTTCACGCTGGCGGATCGGCGCAGGCTGGCGGCGCAGGCGTTCGCGCACACGGCCAGGTACGACGCCGCGGTGGCGTCCTGGTTCGCGTCGGCCTACGCGCCCGACGAGGTCGCGACCGGGTCCGGCTGGCCGGACCTGACCGCGGCCGTGTGGCAGCGCCGGGCGGTGCTGCGGTACGGCGAGAACCCGCACCAGCGCGCCGCTCTCTACGTGACCGCGGGAGACCTGGGCTCCGGCGGGGTAGCCACCGCCGAGCAGTTGCACGGCAAGGCGATGTCGTACAACAACTATGTCGACGCCGATGCCGCATGGCGCGCCGCGGGCGAGTTCTCCGGGCCATGCGTTGCCATCATGAAACACAGTAATCCGTGCGGGATCGCCCTGGCCGCCGACATCGCCGCCGCGCACCGCAACGCTCACGCCTGCGATCCGGTCTCCGCGTTCGGCGGCGTGATCGCGGCGAACCGGCCGGTCACGGCCGAACTGGCCGGCCAGATCGCGGAGATCTTCACCGAGGTCATCGTCGCGCCCGGGTACGACCCCGGCGCGGTGGAGATCCTGGCCAGGAAGAAGAACCAGCGGCTGCTCCGCTGCTCGCCGGCCGAGCCGGGCGGGCAGCCCGGTCGGGGCGGCGCGGCGGGCGTGGAGTGGCGGCAGATCGGCGGCGGGCTGCTCATGCAGGCGGCCGACAGCGCGTCAGAGCCGGGAGACCGGGTCGCGGGGTGGCGGCTGGCCGCCGGGCCGCCTGGCCGCGACGACGTGCTCGCCGACCTGGAGTTCGCCTGGCGGGCGTGCCGCAGCGTCAAGTCAAACGCGATCCTGCTCGCCTCCGGGCGCGCCTCGGTGGGGATCGGCATGGGTCAGGTCAACCGGGTCGACGCCGCGCGGCTCGCCGTCACCAGGGCCGGTGACCGGGCGGCCGGCTCGGTCGCGGCCAGCGACGCGTACTTCCCGTTCGCCGACGGCCTGCAGGTGCTGGCCGACGCCGGGGTGCGCGCCGTCGCCGAGCCGGGCGGGTCGGTCCGCGACGAGGAGGTCATCGCGGCCGCGAAGGCAGCCGGGGTGACCCTGTACTTCACCGGCGTCCGCCACTTCTGGCACTGACAGGGCCGGCGGTCCGGCCCGGATGGCCGCCGATCAAGGAACAGACCAGCGGTTCGGGGGCGGGGGCGCGGGGGTGAGTCGCCCGCGGAGCGAGCGGGCGGGCAGAATGAGCCCGTGACTGCGATCATCCTTGACGGCAAGGCCACCGCGGCGGCCATCCGCGCCGATCTCGCCGAGCGGGTGGCGAAGCTCGCTGCCAGGGGCATCGTCCCCGGGCTGGCCACCGTCCTGGTCGGCGACGACCCGGGCAGCTCCGTCTACGTGGCGGGCAAGCACCGCGACAGCGCCCAGGTCGGCATCGCCAGCATCCGGCGCGACCTGCCGGCCACCGCGAGCCAGCAGCAGGTGCAGGACGTCGTCGCCGAGCTCAACGCCAACCCCGCGTG
>DASPZH010000055.1:0-12573 GCA_035636335.1 Streptosporangiaceae bacterium | reverse complement strand
CGGCACGAAGATCGAGATGGCCACCGACGCGGTCGCCCGAACTGCCACCGCCAAGGCGGTCACGGCGGGCAAGCGGCTGTACGGCCTGGTCGGCACCGACCTGGCCTATGCGTACGACATGGCGGCGGTCGGGCAGCCGCTCCAGCCGCACCTGTCGGCACAACTGAAGCGCGCAGCCGGCACGCCAGCGGGCTAGCGGACGGTGGCGATGACGGCCGGTGACGGCGGGCGGGCACCGCGGGTGCTCAACGTGCTGCGCGGCGAGGCACTTGAGAGCAGGTCGACGCCGTTCGGGGAAGTTGGCACCGTGTTCTCCGGCTCGGGTCTGCTGCCGGCGGGCGAGCGGTGCCGGGCCTACCGGTGGCCGCGCGAGGCCGACGATGCGACCGTGTTCGTCGCCGCGTACCCTGCGCACTGAGCCCGGGATCTGGCGCGGCCAAGGTCCTGGCCGGACACGAGACGGAGCCGGGCAGAGAAGAGCCGGGCAAAGAGAAGCCCCCGGGCTGCTCCCGCATCGGCCTGCCTGGGCAGGCCCTCGCGGGGACCGGCTGGACGAGGCCGATCACCCGGGGGTCCGGTGTCTGCCGTGTATTCGCCGACCGCCGCCTTGGGCGGCACGCGAACCGCATCTCCGGAAAGACTGGTCCGCAGGCCGGTGACGTGCGCACAGGCTCTCGCCGGTGCGCTCCACGGGACGGCGGCTAGCTGACAGCCACCTCACGAGTCCGACATCTATGCATAACTGTTGGACCACCTCCTTTCCCGTGTTAGCCAGAACGGTACGACAGGTCCGCGGCAATGAGCAAGTGGGTTATCCGGGCTTCTAGACTCGGGATATGTCGCAGACGTGGGATGACACGCTGCGGGCCAGCGGCTACCGGGTCACCCCGCAGCGCCAGCTCGTCCTCGAGGCGGTGACGAGGCTGGAGCACGCCACGCCGGAAGAGATCTACGCGCAGGTCAAGCAGACCGCGGTCGGGGTCAACCTCTCGACCGTGTACCGGACGCTTGAGCTGCTCGAGCAGATCGGCCTGGTCACGCACACCCATCTCGGGCACGGCGCGCACCGCTACCATCTGGCGGCCGACGCGCAGCACGTCCACCTGGTCTGCCGTGACTGCGGCGCGATCACTCAGCTCGATCCGGCGGCCGTCGGGCCGCTGGTGAGGGCGCTGGAATCCGAGTACGGATTCGAGACCGATGTCGGCCACCTGACCGTGTTCGGGACATGCGCCCGGTGCCGCGCCGGGCCCGCATCCAGCGGCGCCTGAGCCGGGGCATCCAGCGGCGCCTCAGCCGAGCCGGCATCCAGCGGCGCATTATTTGAGCGGCGGTCGCCGTACTGCCGCGTCTATCGTGGCAGCATGTCCCTGCTGACGGCTAGCGGCGTCTCCGTCTCCTACGGCGCCCTGCAGGTACTGCATGACGCGGACCTGGCGGTCGCGGCCGGGGACAGGATCGCGGTGGTGGGGCCGAACGGCGTCGGCAAGTCGACGCTGCTGCTGGTGCTGGCCGGCCTGGTGCAGCCGGACGCCGGCACGGTGCGGGCCGCGGGGACGGTCGGCTACCTGCCGCAGGAGCGTGACCGGCGCGGCAACGAGAGCGCGATCGAGTATCTCGCCCGCCGGACCGGGGTCGCGGCGGCGGAGGCGGCCATGGTTGCGGCGTCGGACCGGCTCGCCGAGGCGAGCGCGGGCGGCGGGCAGGGCACGGGGAGCGGCCGGAGCGCCGGCGGCGGGGAGGGCCCGGGGAGCGGCGGAAGCGCGGCCGCGGAGGACGACGTCGGCGCGAGCAGGGTCAGCGAGGCGCAGGCCGGGCGGGACTACGCGGCGGCGCTCGACGGCTACCTCGCGCTCGGCGGCCCGGATCTCGAGGTGCGTGCTACCGAGCTCGCCGCCGGGCTCGGCTTGCCGGCCGATCTTGACCGGCCGGCCTCCGGGTACTCCGGCGGCCAGGCGGCCAGGCTGGCGCTGGCGGCCGTGCTGCTGGCCAGGTTCGACGTGCTGCTGCTCGACGAGCCGACCAACGACCTGGATCTGGCCGGCCTCGAGCTGCTGGAGAATCACCTGGCCGGGTTCCGCGGCGGGCTCGTGGTCGTCTCGCACGACCGGGCATTCCTCGAGCGGACCGCCAGGCAGGTGCTCCAGATCGACCCGCATACCCGCGAGGTCAAGCTCTACGGCGGCGGTTACCAGGCCTACCGGGAGGAACTCGAGCGTGACCGGGCCAGGGCCGCCGAGGCCTACCAGACCTATGCCGCGACCCGCGACGAGCTGATCGAGCGGGCCAGGCGGCAGAAGGAGTGGGCGCGGTCCGGCGAGCGCACGGCCAAGAGCGCTGCCACGCGCCGCAAGGAACCGGACAAGAACATCAGGCGCGCGATGACCGCGGGCGCGCAGCAGCAATCCGCCAGGGGAGCCGCCGCGCTCCGCGCGGCCGAGCGGCTCGAGCCGGTGACCGAGCCGCGCAAGGAGTGGGAACTGCGGCTCCGCTTTGGTGCCGCCACCCGCAGTGGCGACATCGTCGCGGTGCTGTCCGGCGCCGTCGTGCGGCGGGGCGGGTTCCAGCTCGGGCCGGTCAGCATGCAGGTCAACTGGGGCGACCGGATGCTGGTCCAGGGCGACAACGGCTCGGGCAAGACCACGCTGCTGCAGGCGCTGCTCGGCCGGATCCCGCTCGCCGATGGGCAGCAGTCACTCGGAGCCTCCGTGCGGGTCGGCGAGATCGACCAGGGCAGGCTGACGTTCGATCCGCGAACGACGCTGCTCGCCGCGTTCCGCGCGGCGGCCGGGCTGCTCGAGTCCGACGCGCGGACGCTCCTGGCGAAGTTCGGGCTCGGCGCCGACGACGTCGGGCGGCCGGTTGCCAGGCTGTCGCCGGGCGAGCGGACGCGCGCGGACCTGGCTCTGCTGATGCATTCGGGGGCGAACCTGCTCGTGCTCGACGAACCAACGAACCACCTCGATCTGCCCGCGATCGAACAGCTTGAGCAGGCGCTGGACCGGTACGAAGGAACGCTGCTGATCGTGACGCACGACCGCAGGCTGGCCGAGCGGGTCAGGGTGACGCGGCGCCTGCTGGTCGGCGCGGGAGCCGTGACCGAGGCGTGACCGGCCGGCCCAGAGCATCGCGGCCACGTCGTGCCCCCGCACGCGCTGGCCGGAGCGGGCCGCTGCCGGTCGGCGCGGCCGGAGGCGCATAGCCTGGCGGGTATGGACAGTCCCTTGCTCGCGGTTCCCGGCGCCGTCGCGGCCGAATTTCCCGATGCCGGAGTGGCCGCGCACTACGGTGATCCGTTCGCCGAGCAGCGCGCGCTGGCCGGTGCGGCCGGCCTGGTTGACCGGTCCAACCGGGACGTGCTCACGATCACCGGGCCGGACCGGCTGAACTGGCTGAATAGCATCAGCACGCAGAGACTCGACGACCTGGCGGCGGGCAGTGCGCGGCAGTCCCTGATCCTCAGCCCGCACGGTCACGTTGAGCATCACCTCAGCCTCGTCGACGACGGCACCCGCACCTGGATTCACGTAGAACCCGGCGAGGCGGCGTCCCTGCTCGAGTTCCTCGAGTCGATGCGGTTCATGCTCCGGGTCGAGGCGGAGAACATGACCGACGGCTACGCCGTGCTCACGGCCATGGGCCCGGACATCGGCGGCGGCGACTCTGGCACCGGCGCCGCGGCGACGATGGACTTCGGGTTCGGCCGCGACCTCATCGTCGGGCGCGCCGAGGTCGCGAAGGCGGTGGCCGGCCTGCGCGACCGCGGATTCCGGCTCGCCGGGATGCTGGCGCACGAGGCGCTGCGGATCGCCGGGCACCGGCCCAGGTTCGGCACCGACACCGATCACCGCACGATCCCGCACGAGGTGGGCTGGATCGACTCGGCCGTGCACCTGAACAAGGGCTGCTACCGCGGCCAGGAGACGGTCGCCCGGGTGTACAACCTCGGTCATCCCCCGCGTCGGCTGGTCATGCTGCACCTGGACGGGAGCGAGAACAGGTTGCCGGCCCACGGGGAGCAGGTGCGCGCGGGCGAGGCGACCGTGGGTTTCGTCGGCTCCTCCGCGCGGCACTACGAACTCGGGCCGGTCGCGCTCGCGCTGGTCAAGCGAACCGTGCCGGTGACCGAGACGCTTCAGGTCGCCGGGATCAGCGCCGCCCAGGAGACCATCGTGCCCCCGGACGCCGGCGCCAACGTCAAGATCGCGATCGGCCGCCGGCGCGGTGACCGCTGAGCCCGCTCAACGCGAAAGGTTTGCGTCAATACCGACCGCAAACCTTTCGCATAACCGCAAAGTCTTCCCGTAGCGGCCGCGGTTCGGCGCCGCGGTCGCCCCGCGCCCCGTTGTCGTCGGAGCGGACTCCGCTCGCTGCGGTTGAAGCCTGGCCAGGCGGGGTTCTGAGGCGAACACTGAGAACAGGATGAGCGAGGGTACGCCGGCGGGCGGCCCGCGGGCTGCCCCGCGGCCGGCCAACAGGCCAGCCACCGGGGCAGGAGTAACCTGTGCCGGCAGGAGGTTCCGGCTCATCGGCTCGTGCTTCGTGGAGGTGTACTGCGGTGCTGCGCCGAGTACTGCTGGCCGCCGCGGCCAGCCAACGGGTCCGCAGGCTGATCACGATCGCGCCGCTGACCCGTGACGTGGTGACGAGGTTCGTGGCCGGCGAGACCGCGGCGGGCGCACTCGCCGTGGCGCAGCGGCTGCTGGCCGACGGCCTGTCCGTCTCGATCGACTACCTGGGCGAGGACACCGTCGACCCGGAGCAGGCCGCCGGCGTGGCGAGCGAGTACGTCGCGCTGCTCGATCTGCTCTCGGCGGCCGGCCTGACCGCCGGCGGGCGGGCCGAGGTGTCGGTCAAGCCGACCGCGGTCGGCCTCGGCCTGCCCGAGCACGGCGAGAAGACGGCGGCGGAGAACATCGTCCGGATCTGCCGGGCCGCGAAGGCCGCGGGCACGACCGTGACCGTCGACATGGAGGACCACACCAGGGTCGAGGCGACGCTTCGCCTGGTCGGCGAGTTGCGCGCGGACTTCCCCGACCTGGGCTGCGTGATCCAGTCCTACCTGCGGCGCAGCCCCGGCGACTGCGAGGCGCTGGCTGTGCCCGGATCGCGGGTCCGGCTGTGCAAGGGCGCCTACCGGGGACCGGACGGCTTCGCGCTCGCGGCCAGGTCCGAGGTCGACCGCAACTTCGCGCGGTGCCTGCGGATCCTCCTCGACGGCCCCGGCTACCCCATGCTCGCGACCCACGACCCGCGCCTGGTGGCGATCGCGAAGTCGCGCGCGGCGACCATCGGCCGCGAGCCGAGCAGCTTCGAGTACCAGATGCTGTACGGGATCAGGACCGACGAGCAGGCGGCGCTGGCCGCCGAGGGCGCCCAGGTCCGCGTCTACGTGCCGTACGGCAGCGACTGGTACGCGTACTTCATGCGCAGGCTCGCCGAACGGCCGGCCAACCTGATGTTCTTCCTCCGCGCGCTCGCCTCGCGCCGCTAGCCGCGAGCCGCGGGCGGCCCGGCTAGCCGTCGGCCCGCGAGTTCCGAACCGTTAGGCTCGGAAGCGTGATCGCGATACTCGGCACCGGCAAGATGGGCGAGGCGCTGCTCTCCGGGATGCTCAGGGCGGGCGTGGCTCCGTCCGGCGTCATCGCGGCGGTGCGCAGCCCGGACCGCGCCGACGCGCTGCGGGACTCGTACGGCATCGAGGTGACCACGGCGAGCGAGGCCGCGGCCAAGGCCGGCACGCTGGTCATCACCGTCAAGCCGCAGGACATGGCGGCCCTGCTCGACGAGATCGCCCCCCACGTCAACGCCGACCAGCTCGTGATCTCGGTCGCGGCCGGGATCCCGACCGGCTTCATCGAGGCCAGGCTCAGCGTCGACGCGGCCGTGGTCAGGGTGATGTCCAACACGCCGGTCCTCGTCGACGAGGCGATGTCCGTGATCTCGCCTGGCCGGCACGCGGGCGAGCGGCACCTGCGCCGGACCGAGGAACTGCTCAGGCCGGTCGGCAAGGTGCTGCGCATCCCCGAGTCGCAACAGGACGCGGCCACGGCGCTGTCCGGCAGCGGCCCGGCGTACGTGTACTTCCTCGTCGAGTCGATGGTCGACGCGGGCATCCTGCTCGGAATGTCACGCGCATCGGCGCTCGAGATGGTCAAGCAGGCCGTCTACGGAGCAGCGACCATGCTGCGCGAGTCGGGGGAGCACCCGGTGATCCTGCGCGAGGCGGTGACGTCGCCGGGCGGGACGACGATCAGCGCGATAAGGGAACTGGAACGGCACGGGGTCAGGGCGGCATTCCTGGCCGCCATCGAGGCCGCCAGGGACCGGGGCCGCGAGCTAGGCGCCGGCTAGGCGAGGGCGCAGCCCGGTCCGCCCGCGGATCCGCAGTTTGCCCCGCAATAGGGCAGGTGGCTGCTGTGATCCGTCAGGCGAATCAGGCACGGGCTCGGGGGTTGCCCTTTCGCGTGTACCAATTACGCTGGATACGGGCGTGACTGGTGCGCTGGATATCGCTTGGCGCAGCGGATAGCGCCGGAGAGGGTTATCGATGGCAGCAGAGGCTACTCCGCTCAGTGCCGTCCGATTCCTGACGGTGGCTGAGGTGGCGGCGATCATGCGTGTATCGAAGATGACCGTATACCGTCTCGTTCACTCTGGGGATCTGGAGGCGATCCGCGTCGGCCGTTCCTTCCGGGTGCCCGAGCGGGCGGTTGACCAGTATCTCAGGGACGCTTTCGTCGAGGCGGGCTAGGCAGGACGAGGCCAGGACACCGGGTCCGGCCGCGCCAGATGCCTAGGCGGGGACGACCGTGGTGGTCCGACCGGGGTACGCTGTGGCACTGGCGTGCGCCCGACCACGTGTCGGCGGCGTGACTGTTCGGCACGCCGTTGCGCGTGAGTATCGATCGAGGGTGGTTCCGTGGGTTCAGTAATCAAGAAGCGGCGCAAGCGGATGGCGAAGAAAAAGCATCGCAAGCTGCTGCGCAAGACGCGCGTGCAGCGCAGAAACAAGAAGTAGCGGCCGGTCTGGCGGGTCGCGGACTCGCCCCGGACGGCTGCCCGGCTGGGTTGACGATCCGGCTGGGGTGACGATGTGGTGATCCCAATATGAGCGACCCAGGACCGCCGTTTGCCGGCGAATGGATCAGGCGCCTGGCCGATGCCGCGGGGTTCGTGCGGCGCCGGGCCGCCGGCGAGTATGAGGTAGATCCGGAATCAGGGTTCGACCCGGAACTCAACCGGGCCGTGCTCATGCCCGTGGCCAGGGCGCTGTACCGCGGCTGGTTCCGGGTCCAGATGCGCGGGCTCGAGCACGTGCCGCGGGATGGCCCGGCGCTGGTCGTCGCCAACCACTCCGGCGTGCTGCCGATCGACGCGATCATGCTCCAGGTGGGGATACTCGACGAGCACCCGGCTCAGCGCAGCCTGCGGCTGCTCAGCGCTGACCTGGTGTACTCGCTGCCGCTGGTCGGACGCCTCGCCAGGGTCAGCGGCCACGTACCGGCGAATCCGGCCGAGGGCGAGCGGCTGCTGACGGCCGGAAGGCTGGTCGGGGTGTTCCCGGAGGGATACAAGGGGATCGGGAAGCCATTCCGGGACCGGTACCGGCTGCAACGGTTCGGCCGCGGCGGGTTCGCCCGGCTGGCGCTGCGCACCGGTGCCCCGATGATCCCGTGCGCGATCGTCGGGGCGGAGGAGATCTACCCGATGGTCGCGGACTGGCCGGAAGCCGCCGCGAGGCTCAAGCTGCCCTACTTCCCGATCACGCCGCTGTTCCCGTGGCTCGGGCCGCTCGGCGCGATCCCGCTTCCTTCCAACTGGATGATCGAGTTCTGCGATCCGGTGCGCACCGACGGCTTCACCCCCGACCAGTGCGAGGACGACGGCGTCATCGCCGAGCTGGCGGGCAAGGTGAAGGACACGATCGCGTCGAAGATCGACGAGCTGCTCTCCGAGCGCGGCCCGGCCTTCGGCGAGCGCGGCCCGGCCTTCGGCGACGGGCACGTGGCCGACTAGGCGTACCGCGTCGCGCGGCCTTCAGGACGTGTCGGCGAAGTCGACATCCTTGGTCTGGACCGTCCCGGCCGTCCGTCCCGGCGCCGTCTGGTAAGTCCAGTACAGGTTCGTGTGCGCGATGACCTGGCCCGGCGGCGGCGCCCCCCATTGCGTCTGATCCTCCGTCGTGTGGGCGTCGCTGACAAGGGTCGCGTCGTAGCCCCTGGCGAACGCGCCGTGGAGCGTCGAGCGGATACAGGCGTCGGTCTGGGCGCCGGCCACGACGAGCCGCCCGACTCCCAGGCCCGACAGCACGGTCTCCAGGGTGGTGTCCTCGAAGGAGTCGCCGTAGTTCTTCTCGACGAGCGGCTCGGCGTCGCCCGGCATGAGCTCCGGGACGATCCGCCAGTCGTCGCTCCCCTTCGCAAGGTGCTCGTCGGAGTGCTGGACCCACACAACGGGCACCCCCTCCCGCCGCGCCTTCGCGACCAGGGTGCCGACGTTCGCGACGACCGCGTCGCGCTCGTAGGCCCCCTCGACCACGCCGTTCTGCACGTCGATGACGAGGACCGCGGTGTTCGGCCGGTTCTCAAGTGTAGGCAATGGCATCCCCTCTTTTCAGGCTGGGCTGCTGTGTCCACCATCGTAAACCTGCCTGCCGACAGCGGGCCCGAGCGCTCGGAAACGGCCCGGCGACTGGCCCGGCCCGGCGACCTGTGGCGATCTGCGGCTGGACTACCAGCGGCCGCTCGCGCCAGCCGACGGGCCTACTGGGCACGCCCTATGCTCGCGGCGCGGTGGCGGCGCACCGCGATGCCGGCGGCGAGGCCGCCGGCGACGACTCCGGCACCGGCCGCGACAGGGATCGCGATGATCGTGGCGCGGCGGCCGCGGCGGAAGTCGTGTATCGGCCACTGCCGCTGCCGCGCCACCGCCCTGAGCTGGGCGTCGGGGTTGACCGCGTTAGGGTGCCCGACCAGGCTGAGCATCGGCATGTCGTTCAGCGAGTCGCTGTACGCGCTGCACTCGGCCAGGTCGAGGCCCTCCCGCTCGGCGAGCGCGAGTACCGCGGCCGCCTTGGCCTCGCCGTGCAGCAGCCCGCCGACCAGCCGGCCCGTGTACCTGCCGTCGGCTGTCTCGGCGACGGTGCCGAGGGCCCCGGTGAGGCCGAGGCGCCTGGCGAGGATGTCGGCGAGCTCCACCGGCGTGGCGGTCACCAGCCAGACCCGCTGGCCGGCGTCGAGGTGGGCCTGGGTCAGCTCCCGCGCGCCCTCCCAGATCCGGTCGGCCATCGTGTCGTCGTAGATCTCCTCGCCGAGGGAGGTGATGTCTGCCACGTTGTGACCGGCGACGAAGGCGAGCGCCGCCTCGCGCGCGGCATCTATCCGGTCGGCGTCCTCGGCCCCGCGGGCCCTGAACAGCACCTGGCCGATCGCCATCTTGGCCAGGTCCTGCGGCCCGAACATCTTGCGCGCCGCCAGCCCCCTGGCGAAGTGGTAAATTGACGCCCCGCGCATCAGCGTGTTGTCGACGTCGAAGAAGGCGCCGGCCCGAGGGTCAGGTGCGACCAGCGGCGCGCTGACCGCTGCCGCCGCCGCTGCCGCCTCCCCCGCGACCGCGGCCCCGTCCTGGCGTCTTGGTAGCGCCGTCACGGTAGTCGAGCCTAGTAGGTACGCTTGGGAAACCTGAGCGGACCTCGTCAGGAAGGGTCGCTACTTAGCCGGTCAGCGGAGTTCGCCTCGCGAGCGAAGCTGCCGCGCCGAAGGCAGGGATGACAGCCTCTCTCATCGTGGTCGCCGTGGGTGCCGTGGCCGCAGCAGTGGGGACGGCCGGCCTAGCGGCGCGCTGCTCCCGGGCTCCCGGCATGTTCCTGCGGGCATGGACGGTCGCCCTGTTCGGCCTGACCGTCGCGCTCGCCGCCCAGGCTCTCGGCTACCTGGCTGGCTACAGCGACCTGATCTTCCGGTGCATGGACATCGCGGCGCAGGCGGTCGCGCCGCTGTTCATCTGCCTCGGGCTCGTCGAGCTGGTCGGCCGCAGCGTGGTCACCCGCTTCGCCATGCGGCTCTCGGTGGCGGCGATCGGGGTGATCGTCCTGGTCGTCCTGGGGTCGGATCAGCTCAACCCGAACGCCAGGCTCAGCACCGCGTGGCCGGATCCCGCCCACGTCTACCAACTGGTGCCCGTTGGCCTGATCGAGTTCCTGGCCGGCTTCTCCGGCTTCATCGCGCTGCTGGCCGTCCTGGCTGCGCTGGCCAGGTCCGGGCGCGGCCCGGGCTTCACCGAGGTTGCCGGGCCTGCGCTGATCGCCGGATGTGCCGCGCTCGCCGCCGTGCTACCGGGCGCGGCGATGCTCGCGGGTACCACGGTCGGCAGCACGGGATTCGCCCTCGCGGGCCTGCTGGCGGCCGGGCTGACCTGGTTCGCCGCGACGAGAGCGGCGAGCCTTGGCCTGGCCGGCGGCGGTAGCGACCCCGGCGACCAGCCCCGGGGCTCCCAAGACGACAAATCCGGCCGGTTCGAGACTTACATCCGGCCGCCCGGTCGGCACGGCTACGAAGCCGACGGGGACTACGCGGCGGCCGGCTACCCGGACGGCGCGGCGCACGACGGGCCGGCCCGGGCGGGCGCTGGCGCCGTCGGCGGCCGCAGCCTGCGTGACATGGACTCCGATATCGGCTATCCGGCCCTGGCCGCGCTCGCCGCGGAGCGGTCCGAGCCGGCGGCGGGTAACGAGCCCGGCCAGTACGACTCGGGACGGTACGACTCCGGCCGCTACGACTCCGGGCGCCCAGACGCTGGCCGGTACGATCCCGGGCGCAACGACCCCGGTCAGTTCGACCAGGGTCCGGCCGGCCCGGCGGGGCAGGCGGCGGCGCTCGAGCCGTACCGGCAGCGCGACAGGACGAGGGACGGCGACCCACCGCCTTCCGGCGGAACGGACGTGCAGCCGAACCTGTTCGGCCAGATCACGATCTACACGCTGCTCGAGGACCGGCTCGAGGAGTTCGACCGGCTGACCGAGGGAGTCGTCGAGCAGGTGCGGGCCAGGGAGCCCGGCACGCTCGTGTACATCGTGCACGCCGTGCCGACGGCGCCGATGCAGCGGATACTGTACGAGGTCTACCAGGACCGGTCGGCCTACGACGACCACCTCGCCCAGCCCTACATGGACAGGTACCTGGCCGAGCGCCGGTCGATGGTACTCGCGACCAACGCCATCGAGCTTGGCCTGCAGCAGGCTAAGGTGTCCCCGCTGGCGTCGTACTCCGCGATCTCCGACATCTTGAGCGAGTCGGGGATCGATCTCACCGGCGTCACCCGGTCGCCGCGGAGCGTGCCGGCCACCCGCGGCGGCCGGCCCGGCGCGCCCGGCCGGGAACTGCCCGGGCGGGAACTACCTGCGTCGGGCGGCGACTCCTACGGCGCGCTCGATCCCGGCGACGACAGGTCCGGGTACGACGACAGGTCCGGGTACGACGACAGGTCCGGGTACGGCGGCTGGGACGCGGTGCGCGGCGAGGACGGATACCGGTGACCGCGGCGCCCGCCATCACCCTGCTGTCCAGGCCGGGATGTCACCTGTGCGACGAGGCGCGCGCGGTCATCGAGCGGGTCGCCGCCGACCTCGGCGTCCGGTGGACTGAGCGCGACATCACCGAGTCGCAGGGTGACCTGCGGGAGTACGGCGAGATGATCCCCGTCACGCTGATCGACGGGGTGCAGCACGACTTCTGGCGGGTTGACGAGCGTCGCCTGCGCCGGGCGCTCGCGCGCTAGCGGCTAGCACTTGAGGTCAGGCCGGCCGCTCGGGACACCGGACCGACTTTGTGCAAACGTTCACAAGGGCGTACGGTGTGAACCGAGAGCACAAGGTGCGCGAGCCGCCCTTCGCGCCGCGGCGCCGATCCCCAGGAGTAGCCGGCGTATGTCCCGCCGAATCAGGTCAGACAGCAGCCTGCAGGGCATCCCGGAGGCGACCATAGCCCGCCTGCCGCTCTACCTGCGTGCCCTGTACGCGCTCGCCGACCGCGATATCGCCTCGGTGTCAAGCGAGGAACTGGCCGCGGCGGCCGGGGTGAACTCCGCCAAGCTGCGCAAGGACCTGTCGCATCTGGGCTCGTACGGCACCCGGGGCGTGGGCTACGACGTCGACTACCTGATCTACCAGGTGTCCAGGGAACTCGGCCTCACCCAGGACTGGCCCGTGGTCATCGTCGGGGCCGGCAATCTCGGCCGAGCGCTGGCGAACTACGGCGGATTCGCGTCCCGCGGGTTCCGCGTCGCGGCACTGCTCGACTCCGACCCGCTCGTCATCGGCAGCGTGATCGCCGGTCACCGGGTGCGGGCGGTGGACGACATCGAGTGCGTCGTAGCCGACTGCGGCGTGATGATCGGCGCGATCACGGTGCCCGCTGTGGTCGCCCAGGGCATCTGCGACCGGCTGGTGGCCGCGGGCGTCACCAGCATCCTGAACTTCGCGCCTGTCGTCCTGGACGTGCCCGGCGGCGTCGATGTGCGTAAAGTCGACCTGTCGATCGAGTTGCAGATCCTCGCGTTCCACGCCCAGCGCCG
>DASPZH010000054.1:0-2265 GCA_035636335.1 Streptosporangiaceae bacterium | reverse complement strand
AGCATGTGATCACGGACGAAATCGGTGAGGTTGCCGACCGATTTCATGGAAACGGTCTGGTGGAACAATTCCATGGCCTGCTCGGACTCGATGCCGAGGCGGCGGCGGAACTCCTTGCCGTATTCCGGGAAGCTGTCGTAGATCTGGGCGCCGTCCGCCCGCAGTCGTCGGCGCAGCGCGGTGATCTCGGAGCCGAAATCGGCGAAGTCGCCGGCCACCGACAGCGGCTTGTCCGCGGTCACGTAGAAGCGATCCGGCTGCCCGCCGACGTCAGCGCCGCGAAGCCAGAACACCTGGGCGATGGTGACGGTAGCGCCGTAGCCCTCGTTGCCGAAGACGCCGAGGATCACGCTGTATTTGGTGCCGTCACGGAGCGCGACTGGTTTGGTGGTGCCAGTGATCTCGTTGCGTTCGGACTTGTAATAGCCGAGCACGTAGGAGCGCAACGACCGCTCCCTGGTGTCCGCGCCTGCGGCCTTGTTGTAGGAGATCCGGTTGGCCGGCAGCAGCAGCGTCGTGACCGCGTCCACGATGGTGGACTTTCCTGAGCCGATGTCGCCGGTCAGCAGCGTGTTCCGGGCGTTCGCGTCCAGCGACCAGACGCGCTGGTCGAACGTGCCCCAGTTATATAGTTCCAGGCGGGTCAGCCGGAAACCGCTGAGGGTCTCGGTCATGTTCGCGCCTCCTCAGCGGCCAGCAGTGCAGCGTATTCGGCGAGCCTGGCGTCGAAGTCGGCTAGCCACTGAGCGTCGACGAAGGCCTTGAGGATCCGCCGGACCTCGTAGACCGGCTCGGCATTCTTCGCCGGTCGCAGGAAGCCGAGGTCCGCCACCTTGCTGATGTAACTGTCGATCTTGTCGGCCATCCTTGCCTCGTTGCTCGTGTCCGGCAGGAATACCCGCATCATCTCGGCGATCTGGCCCGGAGTCAGCATCAGCTTCGTGTCGCCGCCCTGCGCGTCGAATTCGGCCAGCTTCTTGCGGAGCAGCGCCAGCAGCAGGCTCACGTGGAAGGACAGCGGGCGGCGCGGGATGAGCCGGGGCAGCGGCTCGGCGCCGTCGTCACGCACCTCGCCGGGCGGGCGCTGGCGGCAGAACGCGTAGCCCTCGGCCTCGTCCACGACGACCTGCAAACCGAGCACCGCGACATAGTCCCGCACCTGCGGCTGCAACTGGAGCATGTGCCGCCAGGCGCGCTCGTGCGTGTCGCGGTACACGACGCCCTTCATCAGCTGGGTGACGGCCAGCGACAGGTCCGGCTCATTCATGGGAGCTCCTGACGAACGTGACGCGCGGCATGGTCACCTTCCGTTCGCCGCCGTCCGGTTCCTGCCAGCACACCTGCTCCGGGTGGCGGTCGTCGAAGACCAGGCCGAACGCGGCATCCTTCAGCGACAGGTAGGTGACAAGCTCGGCGATGCCCTGCCTGATCGGGTGGTCGGCGACGAGCTGGGCCAGGCCGACCTGCGGGACGCCGCGGAGCGCCTGCCTGACGCAGCCGCGCAGCGGCTCGGGATCGACGTAGACCTGCTCGAAGAGCGCTGCCGGGTCCGTTTCCTCGTCGGCGGGACGCACGTCCTCGCTGTCGATGCGCGCCTTGCGCACCGGCGCGTAGAGCGGGCGCTCCATGGGCAGCCGGATGGCCGGGGCGGCGGCGTCAAGGTCCAGCCAGACCGGGATGTCTTTGTGGTCGCGGAGCTGCAGCGCATGCGATTCGATGCCGCGCAGGATGTCAATCACTCGCCGGTTCTCGAACCAGACCTGGTCATCGAGAAACCGCCGGAGCTGCTCGGACAGCTGACGGACGGTCGCCTGGGTCCGCTCGGCCGCGTCCAGCCAGTCATAGTGAATATGCCGCAGCCGCGGATCCTTCCCGGTGATTTCGGTCAGCTCGTGCACGGTGTCCAGCAGGTCGCTCAGTTCCTGCTGCCGCGCCTGCGACAGCAGGAAGTCGTAGAACGCCTGGAACGACTTGCCCTGGTCCGACCCGGCGATCGTCTCCCGGCTGCCGAGCACGTCGTCGAGGAGCTCACCCTTGCCGCCGCGCCAGCCGGTGATCTTCTCGCGCAGGTGCCGGTCTAGCTTCCTGAAGTTCTCTTCCACCTCGCGGAAGTCGGCGAGCAACTCCCGGGCGGTCGCGGAGAACTGCTGGTAGCGGTCGCGGACCGCGCTGGCATCGAGCAGGTCAACCTGGCCGGCCTCGATCTGAGCGATCTGCTCGTCTAGGGCCTGGCGCTGTCGCAGCAGCTCGGCGATCCGCTGCACC
>DASPZH010000053.1:0-3305 GCA_035636335.1 Streptosporangiaceae bacterium | reverse complement strand
CGAGGCCGGAGCGCTGGCCCCACTTCTGCTCGCCGGGGGCGATGAACTCGTCGAGAATCGTCTGCGCCCCGTTGACGAAGTCGCCGAACTGGGCCTCCCAGCAGACCAGGGCGCCCGGCCTGGCGACCGAGTAGCCGTACTCGAACCCGACGGCGGCGAACTCAGACAGCAGCGAGTCGTAGGCGTGGAACTTGGCGTTCTCGTTGTTCAGCGCCCGCAGCGGCGCGTACTCCTCGCCGGTGTACCGGTCGACGATGCCCGCGTGCCGCTGGCCGAACGTGCCGCGCCGGCTGTCCTGGCCGACGAGCCGCACCGCGTGGCCGTCGATCAGGGTCGCGCCGAACGCGAGCAGCTCGCCGGTGGCCCAGTCGATCTCGTCCTGTTCCACCATGACGGCCCGGCGGGCGAGCTGCGGGGCCAGCCTGGGATGGGGCGTGAACCCCTCGGGCAGGTTGAGCTGGGTGTCGATGATCCGCTTGATCATCTCCTGGCTGATCGCGGTCGGCGTCCTGGTGTGGTCGATCGGGCTGGCCTGCTGCGGCGGAGTGGGCAGCACCGTGCCCGGTTCGGCGGGCCGGGTGGTCGCGTCGCGGGTCTCGGTGAACGCCCGCTCGAGCTCGGCCTGGTAGTGGCGCAGGATCTGCTCGGCCTCGTCCAGCGTGATGTCGCCGCGGCCGATCAGCGCCTCGGTGTACAGCTTGCGGGTCGACCGCTTGACGTCGATCAGGTCGTACATCAGCGGCTGGGTGAACGAGGGGTTGTCCGCCTCGTTGTGGCCGCGGCGGCGGTAGCAGACCATGTCGATGACGACGTCCTTGGCGAACGCCTCGCGGTAGGCGAACGCGAGCCTGCCCACCCGGACGACGGCCTCCGGGTCGTCGCCGTTCACGTGGAAGATGGGCGCCTGGATCGTGCGGGCCACGTCGGTGGCGTACACGCTGGAACGCGACGAGCGCGGGTCGGTGGTGAAGCCGACCTGGTTGTTCACCACGATGTGCACGGTCCCGCCGGTGCGGTAGCCGCGGAGCTGGGACAGCTCGAGCGTCTCGGCGACCACGCCCTGGCCGGCGAACGCGGCATCGCCGTGGATCAGCAGCGGCAGCACGGTGTAGCCGGGGGTGCCGATGTCGAGCACGTCCTGCTTGGCCCTGACCACGCCCTCGAGCACCGGGTCGACCGCCTCGAGATGGCTCGGGTTGGCGACCAGCGTCACCGGGATGCTCGCGCCGTCGGCCGACGTGTACCTGCCCTCGGCGCCGAGGTGGTACTTGACGTCGCCCGAGCCGTGCGTGCTGCCCGGGTCGACGTAGCCCTCGAACTCGTTGAAGATCTGGCCGTAGGACTTGCCGACGATGTTCGCGAGCACGTTCAGCCTGCCGCGGTGCGCCATTCCGATGACGGACTCGTGCAGCCCGAATTTGGCGGCATCGTTGAGCACGGCATCGAGCAGCGGGATCAGCGACTCCGAGCCCTCGAGCGAGAACCTGCGCTGCCCGACGTACTTGGTCTGCAGGAACATCTCGAACGCCTCGGCGACGTTCAGCCTGGACAGCACGCGCATCTGCTCGTCGTGGTCAGAGTTGCGGTGCGGCCGTTCGACCCGGTCCTGCAGCCAGGAGCGCTCCGCCGGGTTCTGGATGTGCATGTACTCCAGGCCGACGGTGCGGCAGTAGGCGTCGCGCAGCACGCCGAGTATCTCGCGCAGCAGCATCCGCGGCTTGCCGCCGAAACCGCCCGTGGCGAACTCGCGCTCGAGGTCCCACAGCGTCAGGCCGTGCTGGTTGATGTCGAGGTCGGGGTGCTTGCGCTGGACGTAGCCGAGCGGGTCGGTGTCGGCGAGCAGGTGGCCGCGGACCCGGTAGGCATGGATCAGCTCGTGGACCCGGGCTGCCTTGCTGATGTCGTTCTCGTGCGCGGCCGGAATGTCGCGGACCCAGCGGACCGGCTCGTACGGGATCCGCAGCGAGGCGAAGACCTGGTCGTAGAAGTCGTGCTCGCCGAGCAGCATCCTGCTCATGATCCGCAGGAACTCGCCCGACTGGGCGCCCTGGATGATCCGGTGGTCGTAGGTCGAGGTCAGCGTCACCGTCTGGCTGATCGCGAGCCTGGTCAGCGTCTCGGCCGAGGCGCCCTGGTAGGCGGCGGGGTACTCCATCGCGCCCACGCCGACGATGCAGCCCTGGCCCGGCATCAGCCTGGGCACCGACTGCACGGTGCCGATCGTCCCCGGGTTGGTCAGGCTGATCGTGGTGCCGGCGAAGTCGGCGACGGTGAGCTTGCCGGTCCTGGTCTTGCGGACGACGTCCTCGTAGGCCAGCCAGAACTGGCGGAAGTCCATCTGCTCGGCGGCCTTGATGTTGGGCACGAGAAGCTGCCGGGTGCCGTCTTCCTTGTGCACGTCGATCGCCAGGCCCAGGTTCACGTGCTCGGGCCTGACCAGGACCGGCTTTCCGTCGGACTCGGCGTAGGAGTCGTTCAGCTCGGGGGCGATCGCGAGCGCCTTGACGACCGCGTAGCCGATCATGTGGGTGAAGGAGATCTTGCCGCCGCGGCCGCGGGCGAGGTGGTTGTTGATCACGATCCGGTTGTCGACGAGCAGCTTGGCCGGGACGGCCCGCACCGATGTCGCCGTCGGCACGGCCAGGCTGGCTTCCATGTTGGCGACGGTGCGGGAGGCCGCGCCGCGCAGCCGGATCTCGCTGGCGGCCAGGGCTGCCTGCCCGGCCGTCGCGACCTCGCCGTTCGGCGTGGCGGCAGAACCGGAGGCAGGTCCCTCGGGACCGCCGGGTCTCGTGCCTGTGCCCGGGCCCGCGCCTGAGCGTCCCCCGGCCAGCGTGCCCCCGGCCGGCGTGCCCCCGGCCGGCGTGCCCCCGGTCGGCGTGCCCCCGGTCGGCGTGCCCGCGTGGGGTTGCGCCGCCGGGGCGGCGGGCGGGCGGGCCGCCCCAGGCGAGGCGGGGGGCGCGGGCGGGGGCGGCGCCACGGCGGCGCCGGGCGGCGCCGCGGTCGCGGGGGCCTGGGCCGGCTCGGGGAGGGGCGCGGCGATCGCGCCCGCGCTCTGGCCGGCCGGCCTGCTCCCGCCGACGGGCTCTGGCCGGTAGTCGGCGAAGAAGTTCCACCAGGCCCGGTCGACCGAGCCCGGATCGGCCTGGTAGCGCTGGTAGAGCTCGTCCACCAGCCACTCGTTGGGCCCGAAGTCGGTGCTCCGCGCGCGAACGGTGCCCGGCCGCGCGCGCGGCCCTCCCTCGGCGTGTCCGCCGCCCGCGTGTCCGCCGCCCGCCTGTCCGCCGCCGGCCTGTCCGCCGCTG
>DASPZH010000052.1:0-8172 GCA_035636335.1 Streptosporangiaceae bacterium | reverse complement strand
GCTCAGGTTGGGCAGGATCGCGTTGCGCGCCGCGTAGTCGAACATGATGCGCCGGCCTGGCAGGCCCTTCGCGCGGGCCATCTTGATGTAGTCCTCGGACAGCACGGTGACCATGTTGTTGCGCATGGTCAGGATCCACAGGCCGATCGAGGTGATCAGGATCGCCGCGGCCGGGAGCAGCGCGTGCTGGAGCAGGTTCGCGATGAACGGCCAGTCGAACGCCGGGATCATGGTGCTGTCGAAGGTGCCGTTCGACGGCAGGTGCGGCCCGTGCAGGCTGAACGTCACGATCAGGAGCATCCCGATCCAGAAGAACGGGATCGCCGAGGTGATCACGAACACCGGCGGCAGGACGTTGTCCAGCCAGCTTCCGCGCCGCCAGGCGCCGACGATGCCTATACCGGTGCCGAGGCCGAAGGCCAGGATCGTGGTCACGCCGACCAGGCCGAGCGTCCAGGGCAGCGCGTTGCTGATGATCTGGCTGACCGGCGTGGGAAGCTGGCTGAGCGAGGTACCCAGATTCCCGGTGGCCGTGTTGCGCAGGTAGTCGGTGTACTGGTGCAGAAGGCTCTCGTGCGTCTTCACGCCGAAGGCGATCTCGAGCGCCTTCAGTGCCTGGCCGCCGATCCGGCCGTGGAACTTGGCCAGCAGCGCCAGCGCCGGGTTGCCCGGCATCAGGCGCGGCAGGACGAAGTTCAGGGTCAGGCAGGCCCACAGCGTGGTGAGGAAGAAGCCGAGCCGGCGAAGCGCGTACCGCATGCTCCCCTCCTCGTGGTAATCGTCCCTAGTCCCCAAGGTCGGCCAATCCGCGCCAATCCGCAAGAGGCGCGGAGCGGTGCCCCGGAGCCCCGCATGAGGGACTCCGGGGCGGACCGCTCAGCCCTTCGGGGTGAGGTGGAGCAGCACGATGCCCCAGTCCGGGTTGGTGTAGATGGCCGGCTGGGCGAACGGGTCCTGCGGGGTGACCCAGCCGTTGAACTTGGCGGTGTCGTACTGGTACCAGTCGACCGACTCGGTGACCGGGATGACCGGCACCTGACTGAGCATGACCTGCTCGAGCTGGTTGACGATCGCGTGCTGCTGCGCCGGGTCGGTCGTGGCGCCGTACGCGTTGATCAGCTTGTCGGTCGCCGGGCTGCTGTACCGCTCCCAGTTGGTGGTGGCCAGCTTGCCGATCGGCGCGGTGCTCGGTCCGTAGAGCCACTGCCGCAGCTCGTAGTACGGGCTCGGGCCGCCCGTCTCGCTGTAGTAAGCCAGCTGGAAGTTGCCGTTGTACAACCGGCTGTCGAAGTCGGTGCTGGCCAGGTTGACCGGCGTCAGCTTGATGCCGACCGCCTGCAGGTCCTGCTGGATGACCTGGACCGAGGCCACCCAGTCGGAGTAGCCGCCGACGTTGATGATGCTGAACGACAGCTCCTTGCCGTTCTTGGCCATGAGGCCGTTGGAGTCCTTCTTGTAGCCGTCAGCGGCCAGGATCGACATGGCCTTGCTCGGGCTGAAGCTGTAGTTGCCGAACTTGGCCGCGGCGGACCTGTCCACCCAGGTGCTGAACGTCGGGGTGACGATGCCGGTCTGGTTGCTGGCGGGCTCGTAGCCGTACTCGCCGACCGTGGACACCTTCTGGCGGTCGATCGCGTACGCCATGGCCTGGCGGACGTGCACGTCGGAAAGGACCGGGTCCTTCAGGTTGATGAACATCGAGACGTTCGCGGTCGGGGGGAACCAGTAGTGGTAGCTCGCGCTCTTGGACGTGTAGAACTTCTTGATGCTCGGGATGAACTGGCTGCCCCACTGGGCCTTACCCGTGGCCAGGTCGACGTTGGCCGGGTCGTTGGACGTGTACGCGGGGTACAGGACCGTCTCGATGTGCGGCTCGCCCGGCTGGTAGTAGTGCGCGTTGGCGGTGTAGGTGATGAGCTGCGGGCTGCACTTCACCGTGTAGGCACCGGTGCCGATCGGGTTGGCGTCGGTGAAGGTCACCGGGTTCTTCAGCTTCGACCAGATCTTCTGCGGCACGATGCCCACCTGGTCGGCGATGTAGTAGAAGTACGGCACGGCCGCGGTCTTGAAGGTCATGACTACCTGGTCGGAACCCTGCTGCGTGACGCTGGACAGCACGGACCAGACCGAGTTGATGTCGAGCGCGGGGAACCGCTTGAGCATGTTGAACGTGAACACGACATCGGACGCGCCCATCGGCGAGCCGTCACTGAACTTCACGTTCTTGCGGATCGTGAACGTGACGGTCTTGTTGCCGTTCGACCAGGCGTACGAGCTGGCCAGCCACGGCGTGGTCTTGCCGCTCTGCAGCGTGTTGACGAAGACCAGCGGCTCGTAGACCGGCCCCACGGACAGGAAGCTCACCGAGCCGTTGAACGGGCTGAAGCCGCACGTCCAGGTGGAGCCGGCCTCGTTGGAGAGGCTGAGCACACCGCTCGGGCCCGACGGCGAGGCCGGGCCCGACGGAGTGGGGGATGACGAGCAGGCGGCGGCCAGCAGACTTGCTGCGATGACGACCCCGAGGTTGGTAAGGCGTCTCATAGCTTCGGCCCTTCTTGGATGCTACGGGTTGCTGTTGTGGAGTACGTCACGGCCTGCCCCTGGTGCCGGACGGTGACCAGCCGGCCAGGCTGCCTGGCTAGCCCGGTGCCGACGGTGGCGCATGTCGGCGATGGTCCCAGTAACCACCTTGAATGTCCAGAATCTCCAGATACTCCTGAAGCTCGTGAGTCCCCTGAAGCTCGTGAGTCCCCTGAAGCTCCTGAGCTTGCCGAGCTTCCGGGGGCGCGAACTGTCCGACCATGGTCCCTGCCAGTTCGGTAACGATGCCGGCGTCCACTATCGTGGAGATTGTTAGGACAGTATCCTAACTATCCGAGACGGAACAGAGTTCGTGGCCGAACCGTAATGTGGCGTGCGAACCATGCAGGCGGAGCCGGGCGGACGCCGGGCCCGCGTCCGGACAGCGGTGCGCGGCGGGAGGCTGCTCGGTGGACATGATCTCGTTCGGGCTGGTCTTCCTTGAGCTGGTCTTCGGGCAGCTTCACCGGCTGCCCGCACCGGGCGAGGAAGTCTTCACCGACGAGTTCGCGATCTCCTGCGGCGGAGCGGTCACCAGCGCCACGGCTGCCGCCGCGGCCGGGGTGCGGGCCGGGCTGTGCACCATGCTCGGCGACGACCTCGGCTCGCAGGTGGTCAGCGAGCACTGCGCGGCGGCCGGAGTGGACCTGTCCCCGTCGGCGCGAGCCGCCGGGCCGACCGCGGGCATCACCGTCGTGCTGAACTTCGACGGCGACCGCGGCTTCGTGACCCACCTGCCGTCCGCCGCGGTCGGCGAGCGCGCCGAGATCCAGCGCTGGCACGCCGTCCTGCGCGCGCACCGCCCGGCCTGGTGTTACCTGCATCCCGGCCGGTGGGCGGCGCCGTTCCTGCGGGAGGCGCGCGAGCTTGGCTGCAAGACCATGCTCGACACCTCGCTGGGGGACGAACGTGACCGCGACACCGTCATCGAGTGCGTCAAGCTGGCCGACATCTTCGTGCCCAACGCCGACGAGCTGGTCAGGCTGACCGGCGCGGCCTGCCTGGACGAGGCGGTGGCCGCGGCGGCGGCGTGGGGCACCGAGCTGGTCGTGACCCGGGGCGCGGCCGGCGCGCTCGTGGCCGGCCGAGACGGCGCGGTCGCCGAGGTCTCGCGGGGCGTCGGCCAGGTCATGGTCAGGGATCTCACCGGCGCGGGCGACAGCTTCGCCGGCGCGATGATCGCGGCCCTGATCGGCGGTGCCTCGATCGCCGAGGCCGCCGTCGCGGCCAACGCCGCCGGGTCGAAGGCCGTGGGCAGGCTCGGGGGAGTGGGCGAGGTTGGTGCGGGCACTGGCGCGGGCTGGCCGTTGCGCCCCATGGTTGTCAAGGACGTCGCCGCAGTGCTGGCCCGGGGGGACGACCCCCCGCGACCCCCCGTGGGGCTGGCCCGGGGGGACGACCTCTTGCAACTCCCCGCGGGGATCGCCGCGGCCCGGCGGCCGGGCGCGCCGGAGCAAGGGTAGGGAGCAGGCGAATGAAGCTGTCGGTTGTCGGGGGCGGCGGGGTGCGGATGCCGGCGTTCGTGCGCGCGGTGCTGACCGGCCGGCCGGGGGCATTCGACGAGATCTGCCTGTTGGAGCCGGACGCCGCCAGGCGGGCCACGACGGGCAGGCTGGCCGCCGAGGTGGCGGTCGCGCTCGGCCAGCCGGGCGTGGTGACGGTGACCGCCGACCCGGCGCAGGCGTTCACCGGGGCAGACTACGTGTTCTCGGCGATCCGGGTCGGCGGCGACCGCGGCCGCGTGATCGACGAGCAGGTCGCGCTGCGCCGCGGGATCGTGGGGCAGGAGACGACGGGTCCGGGCGGCTGCGCGATGGCGCTGCGGACGATACCGGTCGTGCTGGCGTACTGCGACCTGCTGGCGCGGTGCTCGCCCGGCGCGGTTCTGGTCAACTTCACCAACCCGGCGGGGCTGATCACCCAGGCGATTAACGTTCAGGGCCAGGTACGGGCCGTCGGCGTCTGCGATACGCCGTCCGGGACGATCGCGGACCTGGCCAGGTTCGCGCGAGCCGGCGCCGGGGCCGGGGCGGCCGGGCGGGTGCGGGCCAGGTACGGCGGCCTGAACCACCTGGGCTGGGTCGGATCGTTCCAGCTCGACGGCGAGGAGCTGATCGGTGACCTGATCGCCAGGTTCGACGAACTGCAGCGGTCCGCACACCAGTTCGCGGCCTTCGACGCCGACGAGGTCAGGCGGGTCGGCACGATCCCGACCGAGTACGTCTACTACTACTACGACCCGCGGCGCTACCTCGACGGCGTGGCGCGCGCCGGGTCCAGCCGGGGCCAGGACGTGCAGGACCTGAACGAGGAGCTGCTGACCGCGATCGGCAAGGCGTTCGCCGACGGTGACGTGCAGGCCGCGTGGTCGGCCTACGCGAGGCTGACCGGCGTGCGGCACGACACGTACATGAAGACCGACACGCAGGGTGCCAGCGGGCAGGCGCAGGCGCGGGCGCGGCGTTCGGCGGCCGGAGCGGTGCCGATCGAGGCGGGCGAGCCTGGCGGCTACGAGGGCCTGGCGCTGCGCGTGATCGACGGCCTGGCCGGGCGCGGCGCGAGTGACGTGATAGTCAACATGCGCAATGGCCGGGCGCTCGACTTCCTCGACCCCGACGACATCGTGGAGGTGCCCGCCAGGGTGGACGCCGCGGGCCTGACCCAGCTCGACGCGGCCGACCTGCCCAGGTCGGCGCGGGCGCTGGTGCTGGCCGTGAAAGAGTACGAGCGAGGGATCGTGGAGGCCGCCATGTCGGGTAACGCCAGCCTGGCCGCGGTCGCGCTCGCTCAGCACCCGCTTGTGCCCGGCATCACCGCCGCCCGCGAGCTGACCGCCGAGTACATCGAGCTGCACGGCGAGCACCTCGCCTACCTGCGCTAGTGGGTACTTCATGACGCCCCAGGTGACGGACGTCGCGGCGGAGGCCGCCGAGCCTGCCCAGGGCGGCGCGGGTCAGGTGACGGCGGGGATGCCGCGACCGACGGCGCGGGCGGGGCTGGAGCGGGGCATGCAGCCGGCCAGGCCCCAGCTCATGCGGACGATGAACGAGCAGCTTCTGCTCAACCAGATCCGCCAGCTCGGCCTGTGCTCGCGTGCTGACCTGGCCCGGCTGTCCGGGCTGTCGAAGCCGACGGTCTCACTGGCGCTCGCCAACGTCGAGCGTTCCGGCCTGGTCAGGACGGCCGGCCAGCGCACCGGGGTGCCCGGCCGGTCCGCGGTGCTGTACGAGATCAGGCCCGACGCGGGCTACGTGCTCGGCCTGGACATCGGGCACGAGTACCTGCGCGGCGCGATCGCCGACCTGACCGGCGAGATCAGGGCCAAGGCCGAGTCACGCTGCGCGGCGGCGAGCGTGCGCAAGCGGGTGGGCGAGCTGGTCAGGCTGGCCGACGGGATCTGCGCGGCGGCGGGCGTCGCACGGGCCGACGTGACCCAGACCGTGCTCGGCAGCCCGGGCGTCTACGACCCCAGGCGGGACGCGATCACGCTGACCGGCGGGATGGCGGGCTGGGACAACCCTTCGGTGCTCGCCGGGCTGCGCGGCGCGTTTGGCGAGGACCTGGCCGTGGAGAACGACACCGACGCGGCGGCGCTGGCCGAGCGCGAGCACGGGCACGGCAGGGAGTTCGCGAGCTTCGGCTTCGTCTCCATCGGGACCGGGATCGGCATGGGCCTCGTGCTCGGCGGGCAACTGCACCGGGGGGCGCACGGCGTGGCGGGCGAGATCGCGTTCCTGCCGATCACCGAGGGCCCCGGCGGTGACGTCGCCGACGAGGAAGTGCGCAGGCGCGGCACGATGGAGGCGGTCGGCTCGGCCGCCGCGATCGTCCGCGCGGCGCGGCGGGCGGGCCTGCGTAACCGGTCGGCCAGGCAGGTCTTCGCGGCTGCCGCAGCCGGGGACGAGCGGGCCGCCGCGATCGTGGCCGCCGAGGCCAGGCTGGTGGCCAAGGCGATCTGCGCGATCATCGCGGTAGTGGACCCCGGGCTTGTCGTGCTCGGCGGCGGCATCGGGCAGGCGCCTGGCTTCGCGGCCGCGGTCAGCGCCGAACTCGGCCGGATCGCGCCGGTGCTGCCCGAGCTTCGGGTGAGCGCGCTCGGCACGGGCGCCGTCGTCGACGGGTGCCTAGCCTCGGGCGCTGACCTGGCCTGGCGGCGGCTGACGGCCCAGCTCGCCCAGGCTCAGCTCGCCCAGGTCCAGGCCGAGCAGCCGTCGGACGGCGAGTCGGCGGCCGGGCCGACGGCGACCTGAGATCCCGGGCTCCGGCAGACCCGAGCCGGGATCCCGGTCGATAGCGGCAGCCCGTTCCGGTCAGCCGGACGCGTCGGCGAAGAACGCGCTCGAGTCCTTCTGCCACAGGAAGAAGATCGCGCCGAGGCCCACCAGCCACACGACGACCGAGTACGCGATGCTGATGCCCGTGACGGAGCCGAGCAGCAGGTTGGCGAAACTCCAGAAGCTGAGCGCGAACAGCACGGTGGAGATGATCCGAGCCCACTTCAGGCCGCCGCGGTTGGCCCTGGCCATAAGCAGCCAGGCGCCGATCTCGATCACCGCGTTCACGACCACGGCCGTGATCAGGGCGTTGTGGGTGGCGTGCAGTTGCGCGGGGCTAGCGTGCTTGTGGGCGGCACGGACCGCGTTCTCGTTGGTCGCGACCGCTATCAGGTTGAGCACCAGCCCGATCACGGTCACCGCGGCTCCCGCGTACATCAGGCGCACGGCGATCTGGATGGACCGCGGCGGCTCTGGCCGCTCCGGCGCCGCCTGGCGGGCCCGCCCGGTCGCCGCGGGCTTCGGTTTCGCGGCGGCCTGGCCGGCCTTCGCGGGCTTCGGCTTCGCGCCGGTGCCGGCGCCGACGTCGGCGGGGGCCTTGGACTTGTTCATCGGCTGTTCCTTGGCTGTCACTGAGCGGAGCCTACATCGGTGAGCCCCGCGCCTAGCCCGACCTGACCGGCCTGTACTGCCATAGCCAGATGTTCTTGAAGTGCGGGCATTGCTCCCCCGGCTGGAGGTTCGCCAGGCACATCCCTTTGGTGTGCCGGAACCCCAGCGCCTTAAGATACATGTCGACGTGCCCGTATCGCTCGATCGGATGATACTTCGTCCACAGGTTCCGCCATTCGACAACCCAGCCGACATTCAGCGTCCTCAGGTCAGCGGTGGCCCGGCGGATGTTCTCCGGTGTCGGGTTCTGGCTGTGCTCCGCGATGTAGAGGTTGCGGAAGAACGCGTGCTTGCCGATCCCGTCGATCGCGGCCTTCGACACCCAGGCCGTGTAGGAGATCGCCCGCGGATGGTGGTCATGCGTCGCGATCAGCATGGCGTTGGGCGCGATCTCCGAGCCCGTCACGGCGACGCCACCGCGCAGCCCGTAAGGCACGTCGACCACGATCGAGCCCGAATGGTCGCGGGTGAGCGGACGGTCGAGCACGGGCAGCGTGGTCGGCATGGTGCCGTGATAACCGTTTGAGGTCGGCGAGTTCCCTGACCACCCCGCTTCGAGTGCGCCGAGAACCACGATCACGGCGATCACCGGCATCGTGACCTTCCGCTTGCTCAGCCACTGGACCGTCAGCCCGGCGAGCATGGC
>DASPZH010000051.1:0-1909 GCA_035636335.1 Streptosporangiaceae bacterium | reverse complement strand
TCCTGACATACAGCGCGGTGGCAAGAGTGTCCAGGTCGGCGTCCACGAGAGCCCTCCAAGGTTCGACGTTGGTTCGCAACGCCGATCCTGGGCACTCTTCGCATCTCAATCAGCACGCCACGCCGCTACAGCCCTTGGAATAGATCATCTAGTCGTTCCCGCCGCCACCGCCGCCACCGTTGTGGCCGTGGCCACCGTTGTGGCCGTGCTCGCGTCCGGTCAGCCTCCTGGCGCCGGTGACGAGAACCGCCGTCCCAGCGGGCACCAGGCCGGCCGGACTGACCGACACAACCGTTCCAGGGATCTCGTGACGGCTGGGCTCCCAGGCGACGCGGACCCGCAGGCCGAGTCGGCGCAGCCGGTGCACGGCCACCCGGACGGGCCGGCCGACCAGCGCGGCGGCGTTCACTCGCACGGTGCGGCCGGCCGCCTGGCTCACGTGCGACCCGGCTGCCTGGCCGTTCGCCGCCGAGCCCTGACCGGCGAGCAGCCGGCCAGCCAGCACGGCGATGACGGCGATCACGATGATCGCGGCCACGGTCGGCAGCAGCAGGCGCGACAGCCGGCGACGGTGCGATCCAAGGCCCGGTGGCGCAGTCCGCCGCGGCTCGCGGCGCCCGACCTCGTTCAGGTACTCGGTATCTGCCGGGCCGGGCAGTCCGGTCAGGGTCGGGGGCACCGCACCCGGTGCGGCGGCGGCCCACGGGTCGCCGGCCGGCCAGGCAGGCGAGGCCGCCCACGGCTCGGGCCGGGTAGCCGCCTCCCCGTCCACGGCGGCCCGCAACGCGGCGGCCCGCGCGACTACCTCGTCGGCACTGCCCGGACGCGCGGCCGGGTCCGTCGCGGTCAGGTCCTCGACCAGCGCGGCGACCTGCCGCGGCACGGCGGGCGGGAGCGGCGGCAGCGGGCGGTTCTGATGTGCGAGCGCGACCTCCACCGCGGTTCCGGTGAACGGCAGCGCGCCCGCGAGACACTGGTACGCCACCATGCCGAGCGCGTACAGGTCGCTGGCCGGTCCCGCGCTCGCACCAGCGAGGCGTTCCGGCGCCAGGTAGGCCGGAGTGCCGAGGACCGTGCCTGTTCTGGTCAGCGGGGCCGAGCCGGCCGCGGACGCGATTCCGAAGTCGGTGATCTTCACGCGGCCGTCCGGGTCGACCAGCAGGTTGCCCGGCTTGATGTCGCGGTGCATCACGCCTGCCGCGTGCGCCGCCGCCAGGCCCGCCGCGACCTGCGCGACCACGTCGAGTACCCGGGCGGGCGCCAGCGGCCCGCCCGCCAGCACCTGCGTCAAGGACGGCCCGTTGACCAGTTCCATGACCAGGAACGGCGCCCGCTCGTCGCCTTCCTCGCCGTAGTCATAGACCCGGGCGATCGCCGGGTGCGACAGCGCGGCGGCGTGCCTGGCCTCGGCCTTGAACCTGGCCAGCGTCTCGGCGTGCTGTGCGTACTCGGCGCGCAGCAGCTTCACCGCGACCGGCCGGTCCAGAACCAGGTCCATGCCGCGCCAGACCTCGCCCATGCCGCCGGCGGCGATCCGGCTCTCCAGCCGGTACCGGCCGGCTAGCACGTCGGCACTCGTGGACAGGGGCACCGCGCCACACTACCCGCGCCCGGGCCGTGCATTCGAGGGCAGGCTGGTCGCGATCAGCTCGGTCACGCCGTGCGAAACTGGCCATCGGCACTGGGCTTCATGTCCAGCCAGGGGAGCATGCCGCGAGGACCGTTCCAGGCCCGGCCGACGGCGGAAGCTGAGGGTCAGTCGCCGCCCTGATTGTCTCCGCCGCCGCGTTGTCCGTCGCCGCCGTGACTATGTCCGCCACCGTCGTGCCCGCCGCTCTGCCCGTGATCGTGACCTTGCTCGTGTGCGGCCGGCTTGCTCGCGCCGGTGACGAAGACCGTCGCCGTTACG
>DASPZH010000050.1:0-6584 GCA_035636335.1 Streptosporangiaceae bacterium | reverse complement strand
TTCGGCAGCAGGTAGTGCACGTGTCGCAGGGCTGGGCCGGCGCTCGCCCATTCGCCGGCCGGCGCCCAGCCGGTATCCAGCGACGTGGTCGCGCCCGCCTGCCGCGCCGCGCCGAACAGGTCGGCCAGTCCCGCTTGCAGGCCGCCCTGGAGGAAGAACGAGCTCACGTGCACATGCCGGGCGGAGCGGAGCCGGTCGGGGGCGATGTCGGCCGAGGTCAGCTCCGGCATCGTGCCGACGTAGGTCAGGATCGCGCGGTCCCCGTCCGAGCGGGTCAGGACCACGCTCAGCCCGGTCTGCCGGCCGGGCCGCCTGATGACGCCCGCAATGTCGACACCGTGACCGCGCAGTTGTTCCGCCGTCCACTCACCGATCGGGTCGTCCCCGATCACCGCGCACACCGCCACCCGCAGCCCTTGCGCAGCGGCGGCGCACGCGGTGATCGCCCCCGAGCTGCCGAGCGTGATGGTCGCCCGGTCGACGAGGCGCTCGACCTGGCCGAACCGCACGTCGACGTCCCCCGACGACACCAGCACGTCGGGGTTCAGCTCCGCGAGGACAAGCAGGTCCACCTCGGCAGCCACAACCACACTCCTTGTCCGTCGGACGCCGTCCGCAAGGACGCTACGCGGCCGTCTTGCCGTAGCGCCGGGCGGCCTGCGCCTCGTGGGACCGTCTTCTTGGGATCAACAGAGCGCACGGCATCATGTCCTGCGGAGGTCAGATGGGACTGGTTGCGGCTGTGCCGCGGCCGCTCGGGCGGCTGGCGCCGCCAGAACGGCTGGTGCCGCCCGGGGGGCCGATGCCGCCCGGGCCGGTCGGCGTGAGGGGGCACCGTGCGAACCGCTGAGCTGGCCGATCTCGTCCGGCCCGGCATGACGGTCGCGGTCGGCGACGGGTACGGCGCGCCGCTGACCGCGTCCCGCGAGCTGAGCGAGGCGGCGGCCAGGTGTGGCGGGGACGGCCGAGCCGGCGGGGACGGCGGGGACGGCGGGGTGCGGCTGATCCTCGGCTGGATGCCCAGACCCGACCCCGGCCTGGCGTTCGGCGCGTTCGCCGACGTCAGGACGTTCATGCCGGGCTGGGGGCTGCGCCAGGCCGTGAACGCCGGCCAGGTCCGCTTCGCCCCGGCCAGGCTGTCCGCCGTCCCCGCGCTGCTGCACGGCCCCTGGCGGCCCGACCTGCTGGTCGCGACCGTGGTCCGAGTCGGCGGCGGGTTCGCGTTCGGCAGCGAGGTGTCCTGGCAGCGCGCCGCGATCGACGCCGGCGCGGACATTGCCGCCGTGGTGTCGCACGCGGCGCCGCGGGCCGATGCCGGGCCGCCGCTGCCCGCCGGCCGGCTCACCATCATCGGCGAGACGTCCGAGCCGCCTGGCACGATGCCCGATGCCATGCCTGGACCCGAGCACCAGGCGATCGCCGCCCTGGTCGCGCCGCTGATCACGCCGGGCGCTCGGTTGCAGGTAGGCCCGAGCCCGGTGGCGAACGCACTGCTCAGAACGCTCGCCGCCCCCGTGCGGATCGACTCGGGGCTGCTGCCCGACGCCGTGGTCAACCTGGCCGAGCGCGGCGTGCTGGTCGGCGAGCCGGTCGCCGCGTACCTGACCGGTGGCCCGCGGCTGTACGCGTGGGCGGATGGCCGCCCGCTGCTGCACCCGATCGAGTACACGCATGATCTGGGCCGGTTGTCGGCCGATCCGCTGTTCGCCGTGAACACGGCCGTCGAGATTGACCTGGACGGCCAGGTCAATGTCGAGGGAACGGCCGCGTCCGTGCTCGGCGGGATCGGCGGCCATGCCGACTACGCGGCCGCCGCCGCGCGGTCGGTCGGCGGGCTCAGCATCGTCGCGGTCCCGACCCTGCATCGCGGCCGGCCGACCCTGGTGACCCGGCTGTCCCGGCCGGTGTCCACGCCCGCGCATGACGTGGACGTCGTCGTCACCGAGCGCGGCCTGGCCGACCTGCGCGGCCGGTCCAGGCCCGAGCGGCATCGGGCCCTCACGGACCTGTGGGGTGGCTAGCAGTCCTTGCGGCCCGTGAGCGCCAGACTGGCGCCGATGCCGATCATCACCAGGCCGCCGGTGCCGCCGACCAGCTCAAGCCGGCGCGGCGAGCGGGCCAGCCAACCCCGGGCGGTGCCCGCGGCCAGCGCCCAACTGCTGTCGCACAGGACGGCGATCGCCAGGAAGATGGCACCGAGCAGCAGCATCTGCGCCGGGACATGACCGGTCGAGCGGTCGACGAACTGCGGCAGCACGGCAATGAAGAAGACGATCGCCTTCGGGTTGCTCGCGCCCACGATGAAACCGTCTCGCACGATCCGGCGGATGGTCTTGCGTTCCGTCGAGCCCTCGAGCGCTGCGCTCAGCGCCTGGCGGTGCCGCAGGGCCTGTACGCCGAGGTAGACCAGGTACGCGGCACCCGCGAGCTTGATGACCGTGAACACGGCCACCGAGCGCTCGACGATTGCCCCCACTCCGAAGGCCACCGCGGTGACCTGCACGTAGACGCCGAGCTGGCCGCCCAGGGCGGTGCCAAGCCCGGCCGTGCGGCCGAGCATCAGGGACCGGCTGATCACGAAGAGCACGTTCGGACCGGGAACGATAATCAGCGCGAAAGAGAGCAGCGCGAACGTGAGCATATGGCTGGCCGGAATCATCTCGTCAGCCTACGGTTCCGACGGTCGGGTGCACGACTGGTTAGTTGAGTGCTTGGCCGGGGCATCGGCATCGACGACACGCCCCGGCAGATAGCTGAGGAACTCCCGCCGGGAAGCTGGATCTCCTGGTCGTCGGGTCGCACCGGTGCCTCAGCCAGCCGGCAGCGCGGCGGTGGTCAGCGCGGACAGTTGCTGCTGGGTGCCGATCGCGATCAGCACGTACCCCGCCGCCAGGGGAGTCTGGCTCGGCGGGTTGGCGACAAACCCGCCGTCACCGTCGCGGAGCGCGAGCACGAGCGCGCCGGTGGTCTCGCCGACGTCGGCTTGGTCAAGGGTGCGCCCGGCCAGCCGGGAGCCGGGCCGGATCGAGACCTCCTCGAGCCGGAACTCCAGGCTGCCGTCGTGCATGACGACGTCGAGGAACTCGACGACGTTGGGCTGCAGGGCGGCGGCCGCGATCCGCTGGCCGCCGATCCGCTGCGGGTTCACGACCCGGGTCGCGCCGGCCCGCAGCAGCTTCGGCTCCGACTCCTCGGTCCGCGCCCGCGCGACGATCACCAGGTCGGGCCGCAGCGCCCGGGCGGACAGCGTCACGTAGACGTTCTCCGCGTCGGTGTTGATCGCGGCGACCAGCGCCCTGGCGCGCATCAGGCCGGCCTTGCGCAGCACGTCGTCGTCGGTCACGTCGCCGACCAGGGCGGGGTACGGGGTCTGCGCGACACGCTCGGGATCGAGGTCGACCACGACCACGTCGGCGCCCTGGCCGGACAGGTAGCTGCCGACGGCCCGGCCGACCCGGCCCCAGCCGCAGACGATCGTGTGCCCGGTCATCCGGGCGATGTTCCGCTCCATCCGGCGCCTTTCGAAGTGACGGCGCAGGTGACCTTCCACCAGAGTCTCGATCACCACGCCGAACGCGTACAGGACGGTCCCCACTCCGGCCAGGATCAGCACGATCGTGAAGATCTTTCCCGCAACATCCAGCGGGTGAATCTCGCGGAACCCGACCGTGGTGATCGTTGTGACCGTCTGGTACACCGCGTCGAGCACCCCGAACCCGAGCACGACGTAGCCGATCGTCCCGGCGAGGATCACGCCGAGCACCAGCCCCAGCGCGAGCTGGATCCGCCGCACATTGCTCACCAGGCAATTCTCACTGCCCGCGGTTTCGCGCTCAAGGAGGCCCCGGGCGCCGCGGCCCCGCGCCCCGTCGGCGAGCCGCGCGGGCGAACAGCTATGCCACAGCGAGGTTGGCGAGGGCACCTCGTCCGGAACATCGATGTGGCAGCGATGTTCGCCGGCGAACATCTCAGCCACAACGATGTTCGTGGTCACGTGCGCGCTGGAACATCGATGTGGCAGCGATGTTCGCGACGCGGCGGTGCGGGGGCGCGGCGGCGCGTGGGCGCCGAAGTCGACGTGTGGACGCCGAAGCCGGGCGCGCGGTCAGCGGGCGCGCAAGCGGCGCGATAGCCAGACCAGCGCGGCGGCGGCGAGGTCGGTCTTGGCGGCGACGATGGGCTGGAGCGCGGGCGGGACCCGTTCGAGGCTGCCGGACGCGCAGAAGCCGGCGTGCGCGGCGAGCACCGCGTCGATGACGTGCGGCGGCACGCCGGCGGTCACCGTCTCCCGCGCGACGATCCGCTCGGGGTCGATCCCGGCCCCGGCCGCGGCGGATGCGAACATCACCAGGTCGAGGAACGGCGCCCCGAGCCTGGCGTGTGGCCAGTCCACGAACAAGACCCGGCCACGGGCCAGCAAGATGTTGTGCACGAGCGAGTCGCCCCGTGCCGCCGCGAGTCCCTCGGCTTCGAGCGCGATCAGCCGGGGCAGGTGCCTGGCGGCCCACGGGGAGAGTGCGGGAAGCCTGGCCAGCCGATCGCCATCGGCGGCCACATCGGCCCAGCCACCGAGCCTCGGGTGACCGGCAGGCGCGGCGATCGGCGAGGGGGTCAGCTTCCTGGCCAGTTCTCCGAGAGCGGCGGCAACGAGACTCGCCTCCGCCGGTCGCCTGCGCAGGTCGGGTTCGGCGCCGTCGACGTACTCGAAGACCAGGACGACCCAGTGACCGTCGTCGAAGGAGCCGAGCAGCCGCGGCGCGGGCAGGGAAGCCGGGAGCGCAGCCGACACCGACGCCTCGGCCCGGTGCGTGGTGGCCTGACCGGGCCAGGCGTCGGCGTCCATGGCCTTGACGAAGACCATCCGCCCGCCCGCCAGCGTCAGCCCGGACGCCAGCCCAGGGGAGAAGCCGCCCTCGCAGCTCGCGGCGCGAACCACGGGCGCGCCGGCGAGCCGTTCGACCTCGGCCTTGACGTCGGCCGGGACCTGGGCCCACCGTAGGCGGTTCTTGCTCGCGTACATGCTCATGGGTCAACCAAAGGGTTTGGGTGGGTCGTCTTAACAGCGAGGTGATCGCGTGGACGAGGAGTTCGGCCGGTTCGTCGCGGCGCGCGGCCGAGCGCTGTGCCGGACGGCTTACCTGCTCACCGGCGACTGGCAGGTCGGCGAGGACCTGGTGCAGGAGGCGCTGACCAGAACCTACCTCCGCAGGCGGCGGCTGAGAAGCGCGGCGGCGCTCGAGCCGTACGCGCGCAAGGTGCTGGTGTCGCTGTTCCTGTCCTCGCGGCGCAGGCACTGGCACCGGGAACTGCCGTTCGCCGACGTCCCCGACCAGGCCGCGAACGGGCAGCTTGACGCCGTCGACGACCGCAGCGGCCTGTGGCCGGCGCTGCTGGCACTGTCTGCCCAGCAGCGCGCGGTGCTCGTGCTCAGGTACTTCGAGGACCTGACGGAGGCGGACATCGCGGCCGTGCTCGACTGCTCGCCCGGCGCGGTGAAGACCCACGCCGCGCGCGGCCTCGGCCGGCTGCGCAAGTCCATGGAGCTGGAGGGCTGGACCCGATGAGTGACCTGGAAGACCTGGTGCGCGAGGAACTGCGGGCCCGGGTCGCGGCCGCCGAGGCGGCCGCGACTGACGAGCCGCAGGCCGTGATGCCCGGCGGCCTGCTCGGCGGCCTGAACCGCCGGATCCGCGCGGCCCGGCTCAGGCGCCGCTGGGCCGCGTCGGCGCTGAGTGCGGTCGCCGTTGCGGCCGCGGTGATTCTCCCGCTGACGCTGCTGTCGCCAGGAGCGGGAACCGGCCCGTCGGCGCGGCCGAGCGGGCCCGGATCGGTGCCGCTGACCGGCACGGCGGCGACGCCAGCCGGCTGGGCGCCCGTCACCAGCGGCACCGCGCAGATCTCCGTGCCCGCTGACTGGCGGGTGGCGACGAGGCCGGTCTGCGGCCGCAAAATACCGGGATACGTGGTGCTCGGCAGCGCCTCGACGACGCTTGTTGTCAGGAACCCGCGGTGTCGTCAGGCGCCGGAAATGGCGGCGATCTTGCGGCAACCGAGCGGTCGTGGCCAGTCTGCGCGCCCGACCGGCGTGACCAACGGAATTCCCGTCGTGCGCGTACACGCCGAGCGCGGATTCGTGTCCTACCTCGTGCCCACCCTGCACGTGGCAGTGACGGCTCGTGGACCGCTGGCCAGGCGGGTCCTGGCCACGCTGACCCGCTCTCCGCTCTCGGTCGTCCTCGCGCGCGGACGCTCGTTCCCGGTGCCAGGCGGCTGGCGCTGGCATGGTTTCCGCGGGATCTCGTTCGCTGCGCCCGCGCGCTGGGCGCTGGTACGGAACGGCCATTGGGGCTGCCCATTTCCCACGGTCCCGGCGACCGTCATCCTGATCCCCGCGGCCAACACTGAGAGGCCGAGATGTCCAGTCATGTTCGGTGTAGCCGGAGCGATGACCGCGCACGTTGGCGTGATCGCCGGTGCCGGGCCATCCGGAGGCCCTGGCCAGCCTGGCTATGACGGCTGCAGGCTCTTGCATGGCCTGCGGGCATGTTATTCGGCGTCGGCCTACAACGGCGGGTTGCTCAATG
>DASPZH010000049.1:0-7971 GCA_035636335.1 Streptosporangiaceae bacterium | reverse complement strand
CTGGCGGGAATGCGAGTTGCCGGCCGTGCACACAGTTCCCGCTGGCCCCGTTGGCGCGCTGGAATCACAGCGACTGGCTCGGAGCAGGTGGCCGGGCCGCACTGAGGGCGGGATCGCTGCCGGGGAGGCTATCGTCAGCTATGAACTCTGAATCCGCCTCTGTGGCCACGACGTCGCCCCGACCGGGAGTATTCGCCGACCTGGGGGCGCTTCGGGCCTGCTGGCACCCGGTGGCCTCCTCCGCCGACCTGGCCGACAAGCCGATCCACGCCGACCTGCTCGGCGAGCCGCTGGTCCTGTGGCGCGGGCGCGGCGGCGTCCGCGCGATGTCCGACCTGTGCGTGCACCGCGGGACCGCGCTCTCGCTGGGCTGGATCCGCGGTGACGAGCTCGTCTGTGCCTATCACGGCTGGCGGTACGGAGCGGACGGCCGCTGCGTGGCCATCCCGCAGCTCGCCGACCCGACGAGGGTTCCGGCCAAGGCCCGGGTTCCCGCCTACCGCGCGGCCGAACGCTACGGGCTGGTCTGGGTCGCCCTCGCCGAGCCGAGGTGGCCGCTGCCAGAGGTTCCCGAACTAGAGGACGGTTCCTGGGCGACGGTGCGGGCGGGCCCCTACCGCTGGGAGTGCGACGCGGCGCGGCAGGTGGAGAACTTCACCGACTTCGGGCACTTCCCCTGGGTACACCCCGGGCTGCTCGGCGACCCGGACCGCCCCGTCGTCCCGCGGCACGAGGTGCGCACCGACGGCCATGTGCTGCACTACTCGATCGTCAGGCCCGAGGCGCCCAACAGTGACGACTTCCCGGTGTTCGCGAACGAGCAGTCCGGGCCGCCGCGGCGGCGGAGCACCTACGAGCTGCACCTGCCCTACACGATCGTGCTGCGGCTGGGCTGGGGCGGTGCGCGGGGGATGGTGTACTTCTTCGCGTCTCAGCCGGTTGGCGTGGACCGCTGCGCCGGCTACGTGGTGATCGGCCGGAACTACAACCTCGACCAGCCCGACCAGGTGCTGCAGGAGTTCGAGGACACCATCTTCGGCCAGGACCGGGTGGTGGTGGAGTCGCAGCGCCCCGAGCGCGTGCCGTTCGACCTGGCCGACGAGCTGCACCTGAAGTTCGACGCCGTCGCCGTCGCCTACCGCAAGGCGATGCGGGCGCTCGGCCTCGCGGTCAGCGCGCCCGCCGGCATCACAACCTGATCCAGTACCGGCAGATCTCGTCGGCCACATCCTCGAGCAGGCCCTCGTTGGCCTCGATTACCCGCCGTGACCCGACGTTGTCGCTCCGGCAGGTAACCAGGAGCCTGGTCATGCCGTCGGCGCGGCATCTGGCGCAGGCGGCGGCGAGCATCGCGGTCGCGTGCCCCTGACGCCGGTAGCCCGGCACGACGTGGTAGCCGATGTTGCCGCCGTCGCGGCGCAGCGCCGGCGTCAGACGGTGCCGGATCATGACCGTGCCGAGGTACTCGGGCTCGCGCAGATACCAAAGTTCGGTAACAGGAACGCCCCACATCTCGCGCCCGGCGGCGCGTCCGGCGGCGAACCGGCCGAAGTCCGCCGCCGCCTCGTCGAGCCACGCCGACGAGGTGCCCTCGTCCGCGGCGATGGCCCGCATGCCGGTCAGGAACGAGTCCCGGACGGCGGCGGTCGGCAGGTCCAGGCGGGGCTCGGCGGGTGCGCCGCCGCCTGAGGCGCCAGTGCCCGCCATGCCGCAGACCGCGGCGCCAGTGCCCGCGGTGCCGTCGGCTGTCACGCGGGCGGCTTCGGAGCCGAGTCCGGCCTGCTGCGGCGGTCCGGGCCGCGGCGTCGCGGGTACGGCCGTCGCGGAACGCTCCAAGGGGTGCGCCGGCCGCCCCGGCCGGCGGAGGCACCGGTGCCGGCCGCCGCCGGACCGGCGCCGGCCGCCGGACCGGCGATCGCGGGACCGGCGATGGCGTGATCGGCGTGGGCGGGATCGGTCGAGCGCCAGGCTTCCCTGACGATCACCTGGATCGCTCCGGCCAGCGGGATGGACAGCAGGGCCACGACGAAGCCGCCGAATACGCCGCCGACCAAGCTGCCGAGCGAGGCGCCGATCAGGATCGACACCAGGACGAGCAGCGGGTTGATCCGCACCGTCCTGCTCATGATCACGGGATTGAGTATGTGGTTCTCCACCTGGGTGTACACGAG
This sequence comes from Streptosporangiaceae bacterium, assembly GCA_035636335.1. Lineage (GTDB taxonomy): Bacteria > Actinomycetota > Actinomycetes > Streptosporangiales > Streptosporangiaceae > Chersky-822. The sequence goes on along the minus strand of DASPZH010000049.1, from coordinate 5,800 downwards.
AAACACGACGAGCGTGACAATGCCGGCCGACAGCGACTGGGTCAGTGCGAACAGCACGACCGGAATGCCGGCCAGCGCTCCCCCGATCATCGGCAGGAAGTCGACGAGCGCCACCCACAGCGCCCACAGGAACGGGAACGGAACCCCCAGGCTGAGCAGGGTCACGAGCACGACCAGCCCCGCGATGATCGAGGTCGCGAAGTTGCCCAGCATGTAGCCGGCTACCGAGCGGTTCACCGCCGCCGCGATGGCGCTGTACCTGCGGGCGCGCTGCGGCGCCATGAGCCCGAGCAGGCCGGTCCTGAGCTTGGGGCCCTCCATGAGGAGCAGCACCACCAGGACGAAGATGGTCAGCAGCGAGATCATGAGCGTGATGGCACCCTTGCCGACGCTGATGACCGGGTTCGCGAGGTCCTTGCCGTAGCTGGCCAGCTTGGGCGCGTTCGCCTTGACCCACGCCTGCACGTGGTACTTCGTGACCAGGTGGCCGACCCAGCCCTTGCCGTGCTCGGCCCGGCGCACGTAGGCAGGCAGGTCGGCGGCGAGGTGCGTCATCCCGTTGACCAGCGGGTAGCCGAACGCCACGGCCAGCCCGGCGAAGGCGAGCACGGCGAGCAGCGTCACGGCGGTGATCGCGACGCCACGCCGGCCGACCAGGCGCTGCAGGGCGACCACGAGCGGGTTGAGCAGAAGGGCGATGAAGCCCGAGACCACCAGCAGCAGGATGACCTCACGCAGCCGGTAGACGAGCTTGCCCGCCAGGTAGAAGACGATGACCGCGACGATGGTGGTCAGGATGGCCCGCAGCGGCACTCCACTGGCCTCGGCCGCGGACCACAGGGCGGCCCTCCGCGTCTCGGCAGAAGCAGGGCCGTGCGCCGCCGGCGCGGTGCCCGCCGCGGCCGGCTCGGTCGGCTCGGTCGGCTCGGTCGGCTCAGCGTCGTCTGTCATGTGCACAGCTTGCCATTATGTCTGTTCGCCGTGGCGGCCATGACGGGACCGGATCGCGAGTGCGCCGGGCTCGGACTCATTCCTGTCCGGTCGGACCGGGCCGCGGCGCCCGCTGCGTCCGCTCGGGCGATCATCACCCGCGCCGGCCGCGGCGACATCACCCGCCGAGGGTGACTGGCTCGGGGGGCCGAGCGGGAAGGCTAGCCGACTGACCACGACCGACATCGGGGGAGACAATGACGAGCACACGGTCACCCATGACTGGCATCCAGATGAGTTCCACCAACTCCAAGGCAATTGTCGTCGGGTTCGCCCTGGTCGCGACCGGCGGCCTGATCAGCATGTGCGGCATGGGAATCAGCGGCACCGCCATGTTCAACGCCGTCAGGCGCTGGATGCGGGCGCAGCAGGAGCCGCCGAGCGCGGTCATGAAGCGCAAGATCGCTCAGGCCAAGGCGGCCACGGCGGCCGGCGCGAGCGCCTGGCAGAACGGGATGGCCACTCCCGCGCGCCACTGACCAGAGCGCCGGGCCGGACCCCGAGAGCCGGGGTCCGGCCCGTTCGCTGCCAACCCCCTTTGGCAACGTGCCTAATTATCGACTTATCGATACTCGCGTGGCCACCGGCCAGGGTGCCCAGGGTCCCTGACGGCGCTGGCGTGCCGGCCGCCGCGATGAAAGGCTGTCTGTGTCGGCGGCACGGCGGCGACGGTGCCACGCGAGAGACCGCCTCCCCCGTCGCGCCGTCCGCTGAGTCGTCCGCCGTGCCGCCAGCCGAGCTGTCAGCCGAGCCGAGGAGACGCCGTGACACGGGCCGAGATGCTTGTCGCGAGGCTGCCGGGTAAGCGGCGCCCGGCATGAAGACCACCACGTTCCGGCTGCGGACCGCCGGGCCCGAGTGCGTCGCGGACATCACCGGCCGGTGCGCCGACTTCGCCGCCGGGGCCGCCGAGGGCGGCGACGGCCTGCTGCACGTCTTCGTCCCGCACGCGACGGCCGGCCTGGCCATCATGGAACTCGGCGCGCGCAGCGACGCCGACCTGCTCGCGGTGCTCGCCGAGTTCCTGCCCGCCGATGACCGCTGGCGGCATGCGCATGGCTCGCGCGGCCACGGCCGCTCGCACGTGCTGCCCGCGTTCCTGCCGCCGTACGCGACGGTGCCGGTGGTCGGCGGGGCACTCGCGCTCGGCACCTGGCAGTCGATCGCGCTGGTCGACCTGAACGCCGACAACACCGATCGCACCGTGCGGTTGTCGTTGCTCCAGTAGCGACCTGACCCGGCCCGCAACGCGCTGACATCGCAGTTTGACGATTCAGGCGCGCCGCGCCGGGTAGTGTGGGCTCCCGAAGTACTGAGCCCATGACTGGATCTCAGCACGATATTCGTTATGGCCAAACACAGAAAACCGCGCGATGCGCGAACTAGTAGCCGACGCCGTCGCCGGGCAGCCGCCATTCGCGGCGGCGTGCTAGCCGTCACGATCACGCTCTGCCTGGCCGGGAGTTTCAGGCTCTTCGCCTCGGCGTCCGACGCGGCCGACGGCGGCGCGCACGCCGCCTCGCTCGGCGGGTCACGGCACGCGAAGCTGACCGCGCCGCGGTATCGCCCGGGGCCCCGATCGGCAGCGCCGCGCACGCCTGACGCCACCCCGGGCGGGCCGAGTCCGCCGAGCCCGTCGAGTTCGCCGTCGCCCAGCGCGCTGCGGGTCATCGGCCGGTCGGTTACCGCTGTCGGCGACTCGGTCATGGTGGCCTCGACGCCCGCCTTGCAGCAGGCGTTGCCCGGGATCTACATCGACGCAGTGGTCGGCCGGCAGTTCAGCACCGGCCTTCAGGTCATCGCCGACCTCAAGGCCAAGGGGCTGCTCCGCCCGATCGTGGTCGTGGGCCTGGGAACCAACGGCACGGTCACCGCCGGTGAGGTCAGCCAGCTCTTCGCCGAGATCGGCCCCGGCCGACGGCTCGTCCTGGTCAACACCTTCGAGGCGCGGCCATGGGAGCAGGAGGTCAACGCGACCCTGGCCGCCGCGGCGGACGATCACCCCGGCGTGGTGCTCGCCAACTGGTACACCACGATCGAGCACCGGACCAATCTGCTCTGGCCCGACGGCATTCACCCGCAGCCCAGCGGCGGCACCGTCTACGCGAGGATGCTCAAGGCCGCGCTCGAGAAGCTGGTGAACCTGCCCGGCTAGGACCCGCCCCGGGCTCCGGTCGCGTACGGCCGCGGCCTGCGCCGCAGCCAGTCCCAGAACGAGCGCCGCGGCGGGCGCGCGACGATGTTGCCGCTGCCCACCCGGCCGGAGACGCTGATCGTCAGCGTCACCGGCACGTCGGTGCCCCACGGCGCCCGGACCTTGACGTCGCCGCTGCCGATCGAGACGTCGTCGGCTTCCACCGCGATGCCCGGCCTGGTGAGCATCGTCAGCTTCCCGCTGCGGACCTGCGCGTCGACCACGATCGACGGGTGGCCGATGATCGCATCGGTGAAGTCGAGCTTGCAGCCTCCGCTCGTCACGCGCACTTCGATCCGCCGCGGCACGACCCAGCGGCCGCTGCGGCTCACGTTGCCGCTGCGGCACTCGAGGCGGACCACGTCCTTGGGCGTCACGGGCTGGCTGGGCGGCAGCGGCGCGATCGCCTGACGTCCGGCCGGCAGGTCGCTGGTCAGCGCCGCAAGCTCGCCGTAGGTGCGCGCGGAGAACGCGACCTCGACGCGCTCGTCCAGTTCCTCCGCCGTCAGCCTGCCGTCGCCCGCGGCCACCCGCAGCATCTCGATCACGCGGTCCCGGTCCTCGTGCGATGCCCTGAGCTGGTCGGCCGGCGGCGCGTTCGCGTCCCGCCGTAGCGGCGATATGTCGCCCGTCATGGACAAAACACTAAGCCCTGAGAGGCGCCGGCAGCACGGACTGGTCGGCAGCAGGGCCAGGCAGTCATGACAGCGCGGGAACGGTCGCGACCATCAGCGCCTTGATCGTGTGCATCCGGTTCTCGGCCTGGTCGAAGACGACGGAGGCCGCGGACTCGAAGACCTCGTCGGTCACCTCGAGCGCGGCCAGGCCGCGCCGGTCGTGGATCAGGCGCCCGATTCCGGTCTCCCGGTCATGCAGCGCCGGCAGGCAGTGCATGAACTTCACCGCCGGGTTCCCCGTCGCTGCCATGGCCTGGGCGTTGACCTGGTACGGCAGCAGCAGGTCGATCCTGGCGTCCCACTGGCTCTCCGGCTCCCCCATCGACAGCCAGACGTCGGTGTAGAGGAAGTCGGCGCCGGCCACGGCCTGTGACACGTCGCTGGTCAGCGTCAGCCTCGCGCCGGACGCCGCGGCCAGGCCGGTCGCGATGTCCCGCACGTCCTGGCCCGGCCAGAGCGACTCGGGCGCGCAGACCCGCACGTCGAGCCCGAGCAGGGCGCCGGTCACCAGCAGCGAGTTCGTGGTGTTGTTGCGGCCGTCCCCCAGGTAGCAGTAGGAGACCTGGTCAAGCGGCTTGGCCGCGTGGTCGCTCATGGTCATGATGTCGGCGAGCATCTGCGTCGGGTGCCAGGTGTCGGTGAGCCCGTTCCACACCGGCACGCCGGAGAACGCGGCCAGCGTCTCGACGGCCTGCTGGGACGAGCCGCGGTACTCGATGCCGTCGTACATCCGGCCGAGTACCCGGGCGGTGTCCTTCACCGACTCCTTGCGCCCGAGCTGGGAGTCTTGCGGGCCGATGAAGGTGACATGAGCCCCCTCGTCATGAGCGGCGACCTCGAAGGCCGACCTGGTCCTGGTCGACGTCTTCTCGAAGATCAGGGCGATGTTGCGCCCGGCGAGCCGGTTGCCGCGCTGCCCGCGGCGCTTCTCCTGCCGAAGCTGCCCGGCGAGCTCGACCAGGTAGCGGAACTCAGCGCCGGTCAGGTCGGTCTCCTTGAGCAGGCTGCGTCCGGACAGGCATGCCTTCGGGTGCGGGTCCATCACATTTCGCTCCTTCGCTGCTGGCGGGAACCACGATGGGATTCCGGTGACCCACTCTGCCAGGGACCAATGTCCCGCGTGGCGGGCCGAAGGACAGGCGCACCGGTCCATCACACCGGGACTGCTCGTGGTCCTGTTCGGGCAGCTCACCAAGCGCGTGCCGAACTCAGACGGCGGCCTGTACGCCTACGCCAGGCACGAGTTCGGTGACTTCGCCGGCTACCTGACCGGCTGGTGCTACTGGGTGCAGGCTTGGGCCGGGAACGCCGCGATCGTGGCGTCCTGGGTGTTCCACGTGGAAGCCCTGTTCAAGATCAACTCCTTCATCGGCGTCGAGGTCGCCGCGATCACGGCCAAGCGGGTCAGGGACCCGCGCAGGAACGTCGGCCGCGCGTCACTGCTCGGCACCGGGCTGACCGCGATCGTCCGCGTCGCCGCCTCGGCCGCGATCATGGGCCTGGTTCCGCAGCGCGCGCTGGTCAACAACGGCGCGCCGTTCGTCACCGCGTTCCAGGCAATGCCTGGTTCGGCATCGTGATGGCGGCCCTGCTGCCGTCGGTGCTCATGCTGTGGCGGTACACGAGCAGCTCGGGCCTGACGGTCTTCACCTACCTGGTGGACCTCACCGTGGTGACCGTGGCGATTCCGTACCTGTTCTCGGCGTGCGCACAGCTCTCCTACCTGGTGTCTAGGCGCCGCCGGGTGCACGGCTGGCTGCTGACCAGGGACCTGTCGATCACGACCGCCGCGGTGCTGTTCTCGCTGTGGGTCACGTTCGCAGCCGGTTACGCGGCCGTCTACCAGGCGATGGTCGTGGTGCTGGCGGGCGTGATCCTGTATGCCTTCATCAAGGCCCTCAAGGACCGTCTGGATCACCCCGAGATCTCGTTCGACGGC
>DASPZH010000048.1:0-4238 GCA_035636335.1 Streptosporangiaceae bacterium | reverse complement strand
AGGTCGTAGGAGCCGGTGAAGATGTGGAAGAACCCGGCCGGGAACTTGGTCGGCTGGGCGGCGCCGTTGAAGGCCCCGTGGTCGGCCAGCACCCGCGCCCGCAGCCCGAGAATCGTGCCGTCCCGCCTCGCCGCGATCTCGCCGCGCATGTGGTAGTCGCGGGCGAACGAGGTCGACATCAGGTTCTCCGACCGGTCCTCGACCCACTTGACCGGTCTGCCGGTGATCATCGACCCGACGATCGCGCACAGGTAGCCGGGGTAGATGGGCACCTTGTTGCCGAACCCGCCGCCGATATCCGGCGAGATGACCCGGATCTTGTGCTCGGGCAGGCCGCAGGTCAGCGCGTACAGCGTCCGGTGCGCGTGCGGGGCCTGCGTCGTGCACCAGACCGTCAGCCGGCCGCTGACCTGGTCCATGTCGGCGACCGCGCCGCAGGTCTCCAGCGGCGCGGGATGGACCCGCGGGTAGGTCATGTCGCGGGCCACGACGACGTCCGCGGCGGCGAAGACGGCCTCGGTCGCGGCCTCGTCGCCCGCCGCCCAGTCGAAGATCTTGTTGTCGTCCCGGCCCGGCAGGTCGTCGCGGACGACCGGCGCGCCCGGCTCGAGCGCGCGCCGCGCGTCGATGACCGCCGGCAGCGGCTCGTACTCGACGTGGATCAGCTCGAGCGCGTCCCGTGCCGAGTACCTGTCCCGCGCGACGACGAAGGCGACCTCCTGGCCCTGGAACCTGACCTTGTCGGTCGCGAGAACGGCCTGCACGTCGGCGGACAGGGTCGGCATCCAGGCCAGGTCGCGCCCGGCCAGCGTCTCCCCGGTGATGACGGCCTCCACGCTGGGGTGCGCCCGCGCGGCCACGGTGTCGATCGAGACGATCCTGGCGTGCGCGAGCGGGCTGCGCAGCACCGCCCCGTGCAGCATCCCCGGCAGCGCGATGTCATCGACGAACGTCCCCCGGCCGCGGACGAAACGAGCATCTTCCTTGCGCGGCACTGCCCGGTAGCTTCCGTTACGAAAATGCTCGGAGATGTGTGTCATGCCGCACCATCGCTCGCGCCGCAGTCACCGGAACCGGCCCGGCCGGCCGCCGCCTCGTGCCGCGCCGCCCAGCGCACGGAGCGGACGATGTTCTCGTAGCCGGTGCACCGGCAGGTCTGGCCGGAGATCGCCTCGCGGATCTGCGCCTCGGACGGGTCGGGGTTGCGGTCGAGCAGCCAGCGGGCGGTCAGCATCATGCCGGGGGTGCAGAAGCCGCACTGCAGCCCGTGACACCGCGCGAACCCCTCCTGGACCGGGTCGAGCACGCCGTCGCGAGCCAGGCCCTCGACGGTGCGCACCCGGCGTCCGTCGGCCATGGCGGCGAGCACGGTGCATGACTTGACCGGCAGGTCGTCCAGCCAGACGACGCAGGCTCCGCAGTTGGAGGTGTCGCAGCCCCAGTGCGAGCCGGTCAGGCCGAGGTCGTCCCTGATGAAGTGGATGAGCAGCAGCCTCGGCTCGACCGAGCGGGAGTACTCGGTCCCGTTGACGTTCACGGCGATCTGCATGTCACGCCCCCCGCGGTCCGGGGGGTTCACGCGCCCGGGCTGGCCGGCGGGCCCGCGCTGGCCGGCGGGCCCGCGCTGGCCGACGGGCCCGCGCTGGCCGCCTGGTCCGGCTCCGGCGGCCCTGGCCACGGCCGCGCGCAACGCCCGCGCGGTGAGCTCGCCGGCCAGATGGCGCTTGTAGTCGGCGGGACCCCGCTGGTCAGAGAAGGGCCGGCAGTGCCCGGCGGCGATCTGGCCGGCCCGGGCGAAGTTCTCCGGCGTGGCGGCCGCGCCGCGCAGGAAGTCCTCGGCGGCGGCGGCCGAGAAGTGCTCCGCGCCGACCGCCGTGAGGCCGATCCCGGCGTCGGCGATGGTCGCGCCGTCGTCCTCCAGCCAGACGGCCGCTCCCGCCGCGCCGACCGGCCAGTCGCCGACCCGGCGGCCGACCTTCTCGTACGCGCTCCCGCCACCCGGGGTGATCTCGATCCTGATCTCGGTCAGCAGCTCGCCGGGCGCGACCACCGTCTCGTACGGCCCGGTGTGGAACTCCCTGGCGCGGACCGTCCTGGTCCCGCCGGCGTTCCTGATCACCATGTTGGCCTTGAGCGCGGCGAACGCGGCCGACAGGTCCTCGGACGGGTCGGCCTGGCACAGCGACCCGCCGACGGTTCCCCACAGCCGGACGATCGGGTCGGCGATCACGCGCTCGGCGTCGTGCAGGATCGCGAAGTGCCGGCCGGCCGCCGCCGAGTCGAGCAGCTCGGCGTGCCTGGTCATGGCGCCGATCCGGAGCTCGCCGCCGGCGACCTCGACGTAGGCCAGGTCGGTCAGCCCGTTGATGTCGACCAGCGTCTCTGGCTGGGCGAGGCGCAGCTTCATCATCGGGATCAGGCTGTGTCCCCCGGCCAGCACTCTCGCCTCGGGACCGAACCTGGCCAGCAGCGCCAGCGCGTGGTCCACGCTGGTCGCCTTCTCATACTCGACGTACGCCGGAACCTGCATGCGGCCTCCCCTGAGCAGCATTGCCACGCGAGTGCAGTGTACGAGGCGGCGGCGCCGGGGACAGGCTGGTCGCGGGTCGTTCACCTGCGCGCCAAGGCCCGCTCACCGGGCCCGCCCGGCCCGTCCGGCGCCCGAAACTGCGTGATAATCGACAGGGACATGACTCTCACTCAGCTCAATGCGTTCGTCCTGGTGGCCAGGCTGGGCTCGGTGACGGCCGCCGCCAACGCGCTGGGCGTGAGCGAGCCCGCCGTGTCGCAGGCGCTGTCCGCGCTCCGCGTCCACCTCGGTGACCAGCTCATCAGCCGCGGGCCGTCCGGCATGACGCTGACTGCCGGGGGCTCGCGGCTGCTCGCCACCGCATCGCAGATCGTGGTGCTCGGCGCCGAGGCGCATGCCGCCGTGCGCGCCGCGCAGGGCGCACCCGAGCAGCTCAGGGTCGTGGCGACGTCGACCGTGGCGGAGTTCGTCGCCACCCCGCTGATCGAGGCTTTCACCAAGCGCTCCGCCGGCGCCGTCGAGGTGTCGTCCGGGGTTGCGGTGACGAAGGAGATGCCGGTCCTGGTCGCCAACCGGCTGGCCGACGTGGCGATCGGCCCGGCTATGCCGGGCGACCCGGCGCTGCCCGTGGTCCGCGAGCCGATCTTCAAGTACCGCCTCGTGGTGGTCGCGGCCGGGAAGGCGCGGCCCCGCGGCCCGGTCAGGCAGTGGCGGTGGCTGGTCGATCCGTCGGCCACCGACCCGGACAGCGACGTCGGCCAGGTTCTCGCGGCGCTGCGGATACCGGAAGACCGGATCGGCGTCTGCTCGAGCCAGACCGCCGCCTGGGCGGCGGCAGCCGATGGCGGCGGCGTGTCGCTCGCCGTTGAGCACCTGGTCGCGCAGCAGTTGCGGCGCGGCGAGCTGTCCCTGGTCGACGCGGGTGGCCCGCCCGTCGAAGGATGCTGGCACATCACGATGCTCGACCGCCAGCAGCGCAGCGCGGTGGCAAGCTCGCTGCGCCGGTTCCTGAGCACCCCAGAGGCGATGCAGCTCATGCGCGCGCCCGCCGCCGGCGTGCCGCCGTCCAGGTTCCGGCCTCCGGTATACGTCACGATCTGGAGCTGAGCCACCCCGGGATTACGAGGTGCCGCCGGATGGGGTGCCGCCGGACGGGGTGACGCCGGACGGGGTGACGCCGGACAGGGTGACGCCGGCCTGGATCTCGCCGAAGCGGCCCAGCCAGGCGCCGGCCACGGAGCGCAGCCGCTGCGTGTCGAGCCGGTACACGTGCTCCCTGCCGCGCAGCGCGATCGTGACGAGCCCGGCCTTGGCCAGCACCTGAAGGTGCTGCGACGTGGTGGGCCAGGAGCAGTCGAAACGCGACGCGATGGCGCCGGAGGTCATCTCCCCGCCGCGTGCGTGCAGCACGGCGAGGATGGTGCGCCTGGACCGATGGGCCAGCGCCCCGAATACCGCGTCGAGCGCGTCAAGGTCGGCGAGCCCGCGTGGCCGGGAGCTCACGCCGGGGCCGCTAGGCGTTCGAAGTGCGGGAAGTCCCACCGCGGCAGGCTGCCGCGGTCCTCGAGCAGCGGTTCCATCGGCTCCCAGATCGCGATCACGTCGGGATGCTCGTGTGCCTGGTCGAAGCCGCCCTCGACCCAGGTGTAGATCTCCACGTAGGTGAGCCCGCCGTCGGTCCCGCGGTAGACCACCGACTCCTCGTCGG
>DASPZH010000047.1:0-6387 GCA_035636335.1 Streptosporangiaceae bacterium | reverse complement strand
GGCGGCCGGCCCGTGCGCGGCCGTCACGCGACCACCCGCAGCGCGGACGAGCCGTCGGGCAGGCGGCGGATCTCGAGCCGTTCGGCGACCCGGTCCCGCAGGTCCGCGACGTGGCTGACGATGCCGACCGCCCGGCCGCGGTCCCGCAGTTCGTCGATGACGCCGAGCACCTGGTCGAGCGTCTCGGCGTCGAGCGAGCCGAAGCCCTCGTCGATGAACAACGTCTGCGTGTCCACTCCCCCGGCTTCGGCCTTGACGACGTCGGCCAGCCCGAGCGCGAGCGCCAGCGAGGCGTAGAAGGTCTCACCGCCCGACAGCGAGTTCGGGCTCCGCACCTGCCCGGTGTGCCGGTCGACGACCGACAGGGTCAGCCCGCCGCGCTGCCGCCGCGACTCGCCCTCGTCGCTGCGCCGCAGCTCGTAGCGGCCGGACGACATCACCGCCAGCTTCACGTTGGCCGCGGCGACGACCTGTTCGAACCAGTGCCGCAGTACGTACGTGGTCAGCGCAACCCTGCGGTGCCCGTCCATGCCCTTGGCCAGGCCGGCCAGGTAGATGACCGGCCCGGTCGCGGCGTCCAGCGCGGCGGCGGCGGTCTCGGCGGCCCGGACCTCGGCCAGCCGGTCGCTGAGCCGGGCGGCCCGGGCCCGCTGCGTCTCGTGCGCGGTCCTGGCGTTCTGCTCCGCGTCCCCGGCGCGGGCCAGCGCCGCCGCCGCCTGTTCCGCGCTCGCGTGCGCCTGGCCGGCCAAGTCCGGGTCCAGGCCGGCCAGGTCGGGGGACGCCGCCGCGGCCTGCAACGCGGTCAGCTCCCGCGTCCACGACGCCACCCGCTCGCCCAGCGCGGACTGCTCGGTCGGCCCGAGCACCGCCAGCCTGGCGAGTTCCAGCGTGCCGAAGCCGCTGGCCAGCCCCTCCCGCGCCGCCCTGTCCCGCGCCTGTGCCGCCGCGTCAAGCGCCGCGGCCAGCTCGTCGAGCGCCGCCGCGAGCTGCCGGCTGCCCTCGGCCGCCTGCTCGAGCCCGGCCCGTCTCGCCGCGACCGACGGGTGGCCCTGCGCGGCCTGCGCCAGCGTCGCGTTCAGCTCGGCCAGGTCCGTCCTGGCCTGGTCGGCCTCGTGGCGCGCGGTCGCCTCGGCGGCGGCCGCGGCGCGCAGGTCCTGGCCGAGCCGCTCCTGCTCGCCGCGCAGGCCGGCCAGCTCGCACTCGAACGCGGGCAGCTTGGCCGCGGCCGACTCGGCGGCGGCCAGCCGCTCGGCCACCTCGGCTTCTTCGGCGGCCAGGCCGGCCAGCGTGTGCCCGGCCGCGACGGCGGCCTGCTCCGCGGCCTGCCTGGCCAGCTCGGCGTGCTCCTGCTCGGCCCGTGACCTGGCCGCCGCCGCGGCATCCCGGCGCTCGCGGGCGGCCCTGACGGCCCGCTCGGTCACCGGGGCAACGCCGGCCGCGGCGGGCGCCGGGTGCTGCGCCGAACCGCAGACCGGGCACGGCGCCCCGTCGCCCAGAGCCGCGGCCAGCTCGGCCGCCATCCCGGCCAGCCGCGCCTCCATCGCCCCCTGATGGTCATCGACCAGGCGCTGGTGCTCCTCGACCGCCGCCCGCAGCAGCGCGGCCCGGTCGGCCAGCAGCGGCTCGAGCTCGGCCAGGCGGGCCGCCGCGGCCCGCAACGGCACCAGCGCCGCCTGCCGCTGCTGGCTCGCCTCCAAGCCGGCGGCGGCGGCGCTGGCCGCGGCCAGCCGCGCCTCCGCCGCGGCGATGCGGCCGGGCAGCTCATCGCGGGCCGCCGCGAGCGACCCGGCATGTGCGGCGGCCCGCGCCGCGGCCCGGTCGAGGTTCGCGACGGCGGTCTCGCGACCTGGCACTGTCGATTCGGCTGCTACGAGATGCTCCAGCCCGGTCGCCTCACGCAGGCAGGCGCCGGCACGAGCGGCTGAGTCCTTCGCCGTCCGCCTGACCAGGGCGCTGTCGGCGGACTCGCCGAGCAGGCAGCCGAAGTCGGCGGCCGCTGCCGCGCCGACCAGCGCCCTGAGCCGGTCGCGCGCCCGGCCGGCCGACGCCCCGGCGTCATCGAGCGCGGCGAGCAGCGGCCGCACCGGTTCGGCCCGCCTGGCGGCATCGAGCCGGGTGGCGCGCGCGTCGTGCTCGGGGCGGGTCGCCTCGTGGCGGTGCAGCGACGCCAGCGCGCCGGTCAGCCGCGTCATCAGCGCGGCCCTGGCCGCCGCCGCCTGCTCGGCCCCGAGCGCGGCCCGCGCCTGCCCCGCGGCGCGCTCGAGTTCGGCGCCCGCGCTGGCCAGCGCTCCGGCCAGGTCGTCGCCGATCTGCTTGAACCTGACTCCGCGCTCCCCGGCGGGCAGGCAGATCAGCTCGCCGCGGGCGGCCGCGTCGAGCCCGGCGGCCTCCGCCGCCGCCGACACCGCCTCGGCGATCTCGGCCTTGGCGTCCTGCCGCTGTTTGACCGCGACCGCCCGGCGCCGGTCAAGCTCGAGCGTGATCTTGTCGTACAGCTCGGTGCCGAAGAGCCTGGTCAGCACCGCCCGCCTGGCGTCGTCGCCGCACCGCAGGAACCGCGCGAACTCGCCCTGCGGCAGCAGCATCACCTGGGTAAACTGAGTCCGGCTGAGCCCGATGATGTCCGCGATCGCGTCGCCGGTCTCGGCCTTGTTCGACGACATGGTGACCCACTGGCCGGCCTCGCGGCGCCGCAGGTGCACCCGCATCGCCTCGGTGGTGTACCCCTGGCCGCGGCGCTTGGGCCGCCGGTGCTCGGGCACCCGGCTGATCAGGTAGCGGACGCCGCGCACCGAGAACTCCAGCGTCACCGACGGCTCGACGCCGGGGTCGGCGAAGTGCGAATGCAGCCGGTCAGATCCGGCGTCCTCCCCCGCCAGGCCGCCGTACAGAGCGAACGTGATCGCGTCGAGCACGGTCGTCTTCCCCGCGCCGGTCGGGCCCTCGAGCAGGAACAACCCCCCGGCCGCGAGCCGGTCGAAGTCGATCCGCTGCGGCGTCGCGAACGGCCCGAACGCCTGCAGCCCGAGGCTGTGCAGCCGCATCAGGGACTCACCTCAGGCCGCCGCGGGGTCCCTGCCCCGCCCGGGGAACGCCAGCTCGGCGTCGAGCAGCCAGTCGTCCCCCCGGCCCGCGTTCGCCAGCCACTCGTCCACCGACCCGGCGTCGGCCAGGTCGGCGGGACCAGCGGCAGCCCCGTCAGCCGGTCTGGCGTCCGCCCCGTCCGCCGGTCTGCCGGCCCCGTCTGCCGCCTCGGCGTGCTGCACCGCCTCGACGACGTCCCGCAGCACGGCGAGCTGGTCCTCGTCGGCCGGGCCGCCGCTGGTGAACTCGACGAACAGCTCGCAGATCTCGACCGGGTCGGCCGTCTTCGCGAGCCGCCCGAGGTCGGTCGCGGCACTCACGAGCTCGCCCTCGGGGTCGAAGTCCAGTACCAGCGTGTGCGGCCACTTCTCGCGAAGCCGCTCCATCGGCGAGGCCGGCCGGGCAGCGTCGGTCAGCACGACCCGCAGCCACGCATCGGCCAGGTCGCCGCCGGGCCCGCCACCGGACCCGCCGCCGGACTCCGCCAGCAGGTCGTCGAGGTTCCCGCGCACCTCGCGCAGCGACCGCGGCACCGGGGCCGCCAGCTTGGTGACGCTGACCTGGCCCGCCCCGTCGATGTCGGCCAGAGTCACCGACTTGGCGTGGTTCCGCTCGGAGAACGAGAACGCCAGCGGGGATCCGCTGTACCTGACCGTGGTCCCCGCGGCGCCCGAACTGAGGTCCTGCTGACCGTGCAGGTGACCGAGCGCGACGTAGCTCAGCCCGGCGAACACCGACGCGGGCGCGTCGCCGATGCCGCCGACGCGGATGTCGCGCTCGGACTCGCACGGCGCTGCCCCCGTGACGAACGCGTGCGCGGCGACAACCGTGCGCCCGATCCCGCGCTCTGCCGCGTCGGCCCTGATCAGCGCGGTCGCGGCGGCCAGCACCGAGGCGTGCGACCGCTCCGCGCCCAGTTCGGCAAGCACCGCGTCGGGCAGCAGGTAGGGGATGCCGTAGATCGCGACCTCGCCGTGCTCGTCGGCGACCAGCACGGGCCGCGCGATGTCGCCAACGGACGTGCGCAGGTGGATGCCGGCCAGCTCGCTCAGCCGGGCGCCGAAGCCGAGCCGGACGGCGGAGTCGTGGTTTCCGCTGCTGATGACCACCGGGATCCCGGCGGCGGCGAAACTCCGCAGCGCGCGGTCGAGCACCGTCACCGCGTCGGTCGACGGGACCGCCCGGTCGTACACGTCCCCGGCGACCACGACCGCGTGCACCTCGTGCCGCACTGCCTGGTCAAGTAGCCAGTCGAGGAAGGCGGCCTGATGGGTCAGCAGGTCCACGCCGTACATCGTCCGCCCAAGATGCCAGTCCGAGGTGTGGAGCAGTCGCATCGGCGCTCCATCGGTCGTGACGGTGTTGGTCGTGAGTCGGGTTCGTCGTAACAGCGGTGACGCCTGAGTCGCAGTCCATCATCGCGGGCGGGCGGGCGGTTGCCCGCGATTGAGCGCCGACGGCGTGTCGCGCGGGGCTGTTGATAGCGTTGGGCCGTGATCGACGCGCTGTTCCCGCCTGACCTGCCAGAGCCCGGGCACTGGGAGCGGCGCTACCCGCCCAGGCAGCTTCCCGGCGGCGCGAAGGTGACCAGGCTCGGGCCGTCGCCGACCGGCCTCATGCATATCGGCACCATCTACAGCGCGATGATCGACCGCGACGTCGCGCGCCAGTCGGGCGGCCGCTACCTGCTCAGGATCGAAGACACCGACCAGTCGCGCGAGGTCGAGGGCGCACTCGAGCAGTTCGCGCGCGCGTTCGACTACTTCGGCCTGACCCCGGACGAGGAAGAGGGCCACGGCGACTACGGGCCCTACCAGCAGTCGCGGCGCGCGGCCATCTACATGAGTTACGCGCGCGAGTTGTTGCGCCAGAACAAGGCGTACCTGTGCTTCGCCACGGCGGCCGAACTCGCCGACGCCAGGCAACGCCAGCAGGACGCCAAGGTCCCGCCCGGCTACTACGGCCAGTGGGCGACCTGGCGGGACGCCACCGACGAGCAGGTTCGGGCCAAGCTCGCCGAGGGCGTGCCGTACGCGGTGCGGTTCCGCTCGCCGGGCGTGCCGGGGCGGCGGGTGGAGTACACCGAGGCGATCCGCGGCCGGCTCTCGTCCGAGGACAACTTCAACGACGTCGTGATACTCAAGTCCGCCGCCCATGCCGGGGGTCAGGGCCGGCTGCCGACCTACCATTTCGCGCACGCCGTCGACGACCACCTGATGCGGGTCAACCTGGTCATCAGGGGCGAGGAGTGGCTGTCCTCCGTCCCGATGCACCTGCAGCTTTTCGCCGCACTGGGATTCGCGGCACCCGAGTACGCGCACACGTCGCAGCTCATGAAGAAGATCCCCGGCGGCAAGCGCAAGCTGTCCAAGCGCAAGGACCCCGAGGCCAGCGTCGACTACTACATCCGGGCCGGCTACCCGGCCGAGGCCGTGCTGTACTACCTGCGCGGGCTGGCCAACGGCTCGCTCGCCGAGATGCCGCTCGACCAGGCGCTCGCCGCCCCGATCAGGCTGTCCGAGCTCGGCGGCGCCGGCCCGCTGATCGACCAGGTGAAGCTGGAGGACATCAGCGCCGACTACATCGCGACCCTGACCAGGCAGCAGATCCTGGACGCCATGCGGACCTGGGCCGCGGGCCACGATCCCGAGCTCGCCGGGGTGCTCGCGGCCGAGCAGGACGTGGCGCTCGCCGCGCTGGCCGTCGAGCGGGAAGGGGTCGAGAACCCGCGCAAGGACCTGCGCAAGTGGTCCGACTTCCGGTCCGCGTACGGCTTCTTCTTCCCCGAGCTGTTCACTCCGGTCAGGCTCGGCGACGAGAAGCTGGGCGGCCTGCCGGACGAGCTGGTGCGCGGGTTCGCCGCCGACTTTGTCGCCGGCTACCAGGACCTGGCCGACCCGCGGGAGTGGTTCGGCCAGATCAGGGACCTCGCGGCCAAGCACGGTTTCGCGCCGAACGCCAAGCAGTACAAGCAGGCGCCGGACGCGTATCCGGGCTCGATCAGGGAGGCGTCGCAGCTAATCCGCGTCGCGCTGACCGGCTCGACGAGGAGCCCCGACCTGGCCAGCGTCGCGCGCGTGCTCGGCCGCGGCGAGGTGATCAGGCGGGTCTCCTCGCTGACCGGCTGAGCCGCCCCTGACGGGTCCAGCCCGCCAGCCCGGAGCCGTCCCTGCCCGGCCGAGCCCGCCAGCCCGGAGCCGTCGCCGCCCCGGTGACTCCGGCCGTCTAGTCTTACCAAGCGTGTCAGGACTTAGGCAGATCTTCGCGTTCTCCGGGATTCTGCAGCCCGGCCCCGGGCAGAAG
>DASPZH010000046.1:0-14095 GCA_035636335.1 Streptosporangiaceae bacterium | reverse complement strand
GCCGAGGTCGTGGTCCCGGCGGATAAGTTCAGGCTCAGGTACCGGTTCCCGGTCGCGGCAAGCGGGGTAAGCGGGTAAGCGGCCAGGCAGGCCGGCCGGCCTCGGCCGTAGATCACCACGACCGGATCGTGCCACCATGGGGCATGCGGATCACCGAGGTCGTTTCGACTGACCTGTTCTCCGGAACCCCCGCCAAGCCGCTCCAGATCGTCAGGGTGACCCTGGTCAACAACGGCCCCGGCATGATCAGCGACCCGGCGGGCGAGGTCAGCGTCGGCGTGCACGGGGCCGGCGTGGTCACGCCGGCCAGGGTCACGGTGACCAAGCTGCATCACGGTGAGCAGCGGACGGTGGAGATCCCGGTGGAGATCGCCGCCCCGGCCGCTCCCGGCGGCACGCGCCGTGTCACCGTGGTCGCCCGCAGCGGCACCGGGAGCTGGGAGGTGTCCGGCCAGATCACCGTCGCCGAGCCGGGCTGGACGATGTGGATGGTGAGCCATTTCCACTACGACCCGGTCTGGTGGAACACCCAGGGCCAGTTCACCCAGACCTGGCCGCTGCTGCCCACGCAGGACGGCGGGCTGCCCGAGGTGCGGACGGCGTTCGAACTGGTCAGGCTGCACCTGGCGGAGGCCAGGAACGACCACGACTACAAGTTCGTCCTCGCCGAGATCGACTACCTGAAGCCGTACTTCGACGCGCATCCCGAGGACCGTGCCGACCTGCTCGCGTTCATCGCGGCCGGCCGGATCGAGATCGTCGGCGGCAGCTACAACGAGCCGAACTCCAACCTGACCTGCGCCGAGTCGACGATTCGGAACGCCGTGTACGGGCTGGCCTTCCAGCGCGAGGTGCTCGGGGCCGCGCCGAGCGCCGCGTGGATGCTCGACGCGTTCGGCTTCGACCCTTCCTACCCCGGCCTGATGGCATCGGCCGGGCTCCGCGAGTCGTCCTGGGCCCGCGGGCCGTTCCATCAGTGGGGACCGGAGAAGATGAACGGCGGCAACCGGCTGATGCAGTTCCCGGCCGAGTTCGAGTGGCTCTCGCCGGACGGCAACGGCCTGCTCACCAGCTACATGCCGAACCACTACTCGGCCGGCTGGATCACCCAGCACGCGGCCGACCTGGCCGCCGCCGAGAAGGACGCCTACGCGCAGTTCCGCTCGCTCGCCCCGGTCGCCGCCACCCGCAACGTGCTGCTCCCGGTCGGCGGCGACCACGTGGTTCCGTCCCGCTGGGCCACGGCCATCCACCGGGACTGGAATGCCAGGTACGTGTGGCCGCGCTTTGTCACGGCCGTGCCGAGCGAGTTCTTCGCGGCCGTGCGGTCGGAGCGGGCCGTGACCGGTGCCTGGTTCCTGCCGCAGACGAGGGACATGAACCCGGTCTACCCGGGCAAGGACGTCTCCTACACCGACACCAAGCAGGCACAGCGCGACGGCGAGCTAGCGGTGCTCGACGGCGAACGGCTGGCAACGGCCGCGTGGCTGGCCGGGGCGCCCTACCCGGCCGCCAGCCTGGACAAGGCCTGGCGGCTGCTCGCCTATGGCGCGCACCACGACGCGATCACCGGCACCGAGGGCGACCAGGTCTACCTGGACCTGCTGGCCGGCTGGCGGGAGGCGTTCGAGCGCGGTGAGGCGGCCAGGAGGGACGCCGCCGCGTACCTGGCCGGGCTGGCCGACACATCGTCGGCCGCGGCGCCATCGGCGGGCTCCGCGACGGCCGGGCGGCCCCGCGCCGTCGTCGTGTTCAACACGCTGGCCTGGCCGCGATCCGGGCTGGCCAAGATCACGCTGGAGTTCGCCGAGCGCGAGGCGGCCGCGGTGACGCTGGCCGACGGACCGGGCGCTTCGATCCGCTACCTCGCCGAGGGCACGGCCAGGCACGCCGACGGCTCGCTCGCCGCGGTGACGCTCACGTTCCGCGCGGTCGCGGTCCCGCCGCTCGGCTACCGGACCTACCTGGCCGTTCCGGTCCCGCCCGGGCAGCAGGAGGTGCCTGACCCGCGGGCGTCGGCCTGGCAGGCCGCGCCCGGCCCGGTCATCGAGAACGACGCGTTCACGGTGACGGCAGGCGAGGCGGACGGCGGCGCGCTTGAGTCGATCGTGCACCGGTCCAGCGGCGTCGAACTGCTCTCGGGAGCAGGCAATGAGCTCGTGCTCCAGGACGAGTACCCCACCCATCCGCGCTGGGGCGAGGGTCCCTGGCTGCTCTGCCCGACCGGACGCTGGCGCGGGCCAGCCGGGCGGCACGCGAACGTGCGCGTGGAGCGCTGCCCGATCGGCTCCAAGGTGGTGACCCAGTTCGGCCTCGGCGACCTGCAGGTGACCCAGGAGACGCTGCTCTGGGACGAAGCCGACCTGATCGAGTTCCGCACCCACGTCGACGGGTCGATCGGCCACGACCGGCTGCTGCGGGTCAGGTTCGCGACCAATGTCCCCGGCGGCCTGCCCGTCTACCAGACGGGCATGTCCGTGATCGGGCGGCCGCCTGGCGATGCCGAGGTCGACGTGGCCGAGCACACCTACACCCTCGACAATCCCGCGCACGAGTGGTTCGGGATCGGCTCCACGGCGCGGATGTCGCTGACCGGCCAGGCAGGCGAGCGCCGGCTGCACGCGATCGGGGTCGCCGAGGTGATCGCGCCCGCCGACCCGGCCAGCGACGGCTTCGCCCCGCGGGACGTCGCGGCCGGGTGCGACTCCAGGCAGGCCGTCAGGAACCTGGTCGTCGCGCTGGCCAGGCAGGGGGTGACCGCGACCTGCTCGGTGCCGGAGGGACCCAGGTACGGCTCCGCCGAGCTCGACTCCAACCTGCCGGACGTCAGGATCGCGCTCGGCGGCCCGGACAAGAACGAGTTCACGGCGCAGGTGCTGGCCTCTGCCGGGCCGACGGTCACGGAGGACCTGGACAGCCAGCTCGCCGCGTCCGGGGCGGCACGGATCTGGGTGCCCGCGGCCAGGAGCAGGCGCGACGCGTTCCGCCCGGGAGCCGACTTGCGCGGCCCGGCGGACCTGCCCGTGCTGATCGTGGCCGGCACCGACCTGAACGCGGCGATCGCGGCGCTGGTCGACGACCTGGACGACGCGCAGATCGAGGCGCCGTGGCCGCACTATGGCTGGAGCGACGAGCCTGGCCTGGCCGGCCACACGGTCGCGCTGCTGAACCGGGGCCTGCCGGGCAGCCTGGTTACCCCGGACGGCGACGCGTGCATCTCGCTGATGCGCGCGTGCAGCGCGTGGCCGAGCGGCGTCTGGATGGACGGCGAGAAGCGGACGGTCCCCGACGGCAGCAGCTTCGCCTGGCAGCACTGGAGTCATACGTTCGAGTACGCGCTGGCGGCCGGGACGGGTGACTGGCGCACCGCCTGCTTCCCCGTCGCCGGTCAGCAGTACAGCCACACCCTGCTGACCTGCGAGACCGACCTGCACGCCGGGCCGCTGCCCGCGGAGCACAGCCTGGCCAGCGTCGCGCCGGCGGGCGTGGACATGATGGCGTTCAAGCCGCGCGGCAACCCGCTAGCGCCGCTGGCGCAGCCGGACCCGCGCGACGGCGTCACCATCCGGCTGCGCGACCTGGCCGCCCGCGGCGGGCCGACCGCGGCGACGGTGCGGCTGTTCACCGGCGTCCGCGCGGCGGCGGTGACCGGCCTGCTCGAGCAGGACGACGGCAGCGGGCCGCAGGCACAGGACCCGGTCGGCGAGCACGGGGCCGTGACCGCCGTGGTGCCCGAGCGCGGCGCGGTCACGCTGGCGGCATGGCCGGACCGGGTCATGACCGCCGACGGCTACGATCCGGGGCCCGGAGCGCCGCCCGAGTCGGCCCAGCCGGTGTTCACCAGGTACTGGCTGCACGGCAAGGGCCCGGCTCCGGCAGGCAACCTGGCGGTGGCGGTGCACCTGTCCCCCGGCTGGCTCGCCGTGCCGGCCGGCGCGTCGGCCACGATCAGGCTCACGGTCGCCTGCGGGCCTGCTCCGGCGTCGGGCACGGTGACGCTCGACGTGCCCGACGGGCTCCGGCTGGTCTCGGCCGCGCGGGCGGGCGAGCACGGCGCCGGGCAGGACAGCCGGGCCGCCGAGTCCGAGCCGGGAAAGTTGCACTACCACCTGGCCTCCCGCGGCTACGCCGCGTGGGACCTGGTGCTCCGGGTGCCCGAGGGGACCGCGCGGGCACGGTACTTCGTGGCCGCGAGGATCATCGACGAGGCGGGCCAGGTACTCGAGGACGCCGTCGTCGTCGCCGTCGGCGAGCGGCACCCGCCAGGCGCGGCCGCGCCGCCGGGCGAGCTGCTGCCCGCGCTGGAGGCGATCAGCGCCGCGGAGGCCGCCGAGGCCGAGCTGACCATGCTCACCGGGCATCTGGACCTCCCGCCGGGCGGCCGCGGCGAGATCGCACTCAAGCTGTCCAATGCCACCGCCTCCGAGCTGCGCGGGGAGGCCCAGCTCATCTCGTCGCACGGAAGCTGGGCGGCGCTCGGGCGCTGGGTCACCGACTTCACGGTCGACCCCGGCCGCGGCGTCACGCTGACCTTCGGCGTGGCCGTTCCCCACGACGCCCGGCCCGGGCAGCGGTGGTGGGCGCTGGCGAAGGTCATGTACTTCGGGCGGCTGCGCTACAGCGAGCCCATCTGGATCAACGTCGTCCGCTGATCACCCGGCACCCGATACTGTAACAAGAGACGGAATTCGATGAGCACCTTGACTGCCCATGACCTCGAACCCCACCTCGGTGCCGGGCAATCTGCCCGCCGAACCGAACAGCTTCATCGGCCGGGAGCGTGACCTGGCCGAACTGGTCGCGATTCTCGACCGGGTGCGGGCGCTGACGCTCTGCGGCCCGGGCGGGATCGGCAAGACCAGGCTCGCGCTCCGGCTCGCGACGATGCTCGCCCATGGATACCCCGACGGGGTCTGGATCGTCGACCTGGCCGACGTCGACCTGGCGGGCGTCGACCGGGCCGGCGTCGACCGGGCCGGCGTCGACCGGGCCGATGGCCATGATGACTACCGGCTCGTGCCGCTCGTGACGGCGGCACTCGGCATTCGCCGGGAGCCTGACCGGCGGCTGGCCGACACCCTCGCCGACGCGCTGCGGCCGCGCAACACGCTGCTGATCCTGGACACATGCGAGCATCTGGTACAGGCGGCCGCGGAACTCGTCCAGCGGCTGCTGGCTGGATGCCCGGGACTGCGGGTGATCGCGACCAGTCGCGAGCCGCTCGGGGTGCGCGGCGAGTTCATCTGGCGGGTGCCGCCGCTCGGGCTGCCGCTGGCGGCCGGCGCCGACGGCGCCGGCCTGTCGGCGCAGGAGGTGGTCCGGTGCGAGGCGGTCCAGCTCTTCTCGGCGCGCGCCGCGGCCGTCCGGCCAGGGTTCGGTCTGGATGAGGCGAACGCAGCGGCCGTCGCGGAAGTCTGCCGCACACTCGACGGCGTTCCGCTGGCCATCGAGCTTGCCGCCGCGCGGATCCGGGCGCTGTCGGCCGAGCAGATCGCCTTGCGGCTGGCCGACAGGTTCGAGCTGCTGGCCTGGGGCGACAGGACCGCCCCGCCACGCCAGCAAACGCTGCGGGCGACCGTGGAATGGAGCTATGACCTGCTCACCAGCGCTGAGCGGACGCTGCTCAGCAGGTTGTCCGTGTTCCATGGCTGGAGCCTGAGGATGGCCGAGCAGGTATGCGCCGATGAGCAGATCCGTGCGGACGAGGTGCTCGGCCTGCTCACCGCGCTGATCGACAAGTCCTTGGTCACCCTTGACGCCGAGCTGAACGGCAGCGCGCGATACCGGCTGCTGGATACCGTCAGGGAGCTCGCAGCGGAGCGGGCGACCGCCTCGGGTGAGATGTCCAGGCTGCGGGTGGTGCACCGCGACTGCACGCTGGCCCTGGCCGAGACGATCGCCAGTCAGGCATTCGTTCGCGGTGAGCCGTCCTGGCCCGAGCGCGTGGCGATGTACCACCGGGTGCGGGCTGACCGGGCGAATTTGCAGCTTGCGCTGGCGTGCTGCGTCGAGCGTGGCGACGCAGAAGAGGGACTCCGGCTGTGCCACGCACTCAGTGGTTCCTGGCTGGCCAGTGGTGACGTGGCCGAGGGGGCAGGCTGGCTTGACCAACTGCTGGCCATCGACCGCGTGGTGCCGCCCGGCGTCGTGGCCAGGGCCCTCGCAGTGCGCGCCGAGCTGGCGTTCGAGCAGCACGACTACGACGGTGCCGTCCGCCACGCGAGGGCCTGCCTGGAAATCACCGAGGCCGGCCATGAAGGAAACCCGGCTTCTGCGTTTCGGCTGCTCGCGCTGACCGAGCTCGTGTCCGGGCGCACGTCGCAGGCGCTCGTGCACGCCGACGACGCCGTGGCCGCCTCCAGGAAGATGGCCGATGACTGGGAGGAGGGCGTCGCCCTAGCCTGCAGGGCCGCCGTGATAGCGGGCCAGGGTAAGTTCGCCGAGGCCGAGGAGGCCTTCCATCAGGCGCTCGACGTGCTCAGCGACAACAACGGCTGGGGCGTGGCCAACGTGCTGTACGGGCTCGGCCAGGTCGCCAGGGCGCGGGGCGACCTGCCGGCCGCCGAGCGGTATCTGCGGGACGCGCTCGCCCGCTACCGGCAGATCGACGCCAGGCCGGAAATGGCGCGGTGCCTGGCGGCCATCGGCCTGGTCGGGCTGGCACGCGGCGACCTGACGGTCGCCGCCGTGAGCCTGACCGAGAGCGTGCGGCTCAGCCTGGCGGCCGGCCACCGGCTCGCCATCGCGCGCGGGCTGCATGCCCTGGCGGAGCTCGCGGGCGCGTCCGGTGACCTCGGCCAGGCCGTCAGGCTGGCAGGAGCGGCGCAGGCCGTCTTCTTGGCCATCGGCGCGCAGCCGACGGCTGGGGCAGCCGACCGATCCGGCCGCCTGCTTGAGGCGGCACGTACCGCGCTCGGGCCGCAGGCCGTCGCGGACCTGCTGGCCGAGGGCCGGGCGATGAGCCCGCAGCAGGCAGCTCAGCTCGCCGTGGCTTCCATCCAGGAGCCTGCCGCCGCCGCGGCGAAGGCGCGTCGCCCCGGCGTCGCGCTCACCGAGCGCGAGGTCGAGGTCGCCGTGCTGGTGGCTCGCGGCCTGTCCAACCGGGCGATGGGCGAGAAGCTGTTCATCACCCAGGCCACGGCCGCTCGGCACGTCGCGAACATCTTCACCAAGATCGGGGTCAACTCGCGGACGCAGCTCGCGGCCTGGATGGCCGAGAACTGGCCGATCGGCGGCGACTGACCGGCCGCTGCACCGGTGCATGCGCGCCTCTACATACCCGCCGGGCCGGTCTACATATCGGAATTTCAGGATTACATACCTTGGTGCACATTTCTGACGATGCCGGGGCTGGCGCGGCTCCCCTACTGTCGGCAACTGAAGGCTCCTGGCCGCGGAAGGGCACATCAGATGTCGAAGCTGGACGACCTCATCGCCGAGGAGTCGGTGACGAAGCGCCTGGTGTCGATCGCGACCGGCCGGGCCGGGCTGACCGCGCTGGTCGGCGGCCCGGGGCCAGACGGCCAGCCGGGCGGAGGCTCGTACAGTTACGCCAGCCTGGCCACGACGGTGCAGGCCGCGGCCGCCGGCCTGACCTGGCGCGGGCTGCGGCCGAGGGACGTGGTCGGGGTGCTCGCGCCGGACGCGGTGGGCTTCGCGATCGCCACGCACGCCGTGCGCGCGGCGGGCGGCGTGCCCTCGCCGGTCGACGCGGCGCTGTGCGCGGTCGAGACGGCCGGCCAGCTCGCGGAGAGCGGCGCACGCATGGTGATCACCGCTCCGCCGCTGGCCGACACGGCGCTCGCGGCGGTCGACAGGTCGTGGGTGCGCCAGGTGTTCTCGTTCGTCGACGTGCCGGGCGCCACCCGTTTCGCCGACCTGCTCGGGCTCGACATGATCCGGCCGTTCAGGGGCCGGCCGGATGATGTCGCGCTGCTGCCGTTCTCCCGCGGCGAGGACGGCAGGCTGTGGCCGGCGCCGGTCAGCAACAGCGCGCTGGTCGAGCTCATCGACCAGGCCGACCAGGGCGCCGGGATCACCAGCCGGGACGTCGTGCTCGCGATGCCACCGGTCGGCGACGGGCTCGCCTACGCGGCGGTCATCGACGGCGCGCTGCTCCGCGGTGCCACCGTGGTCGCGGTGCGCAGGCCCGACCTGACGATGGCGGCCGCCACGCATCACGGCACCGTTGTGGTCATGCCGAAGGATGCCGGGATCGAGGTGCCGGCCTCGGTCCGGGCTGTCCCGGTCGGCTAAGAGCTTTGCTCCGGGGGGATGAGTGGTCTGCCGGCCGCCGTGAGGCGGCCGGCAGACTGCGGCCGGGGTCGCTAGACGTCCGGCGGCCGGCTCTCGTACGGGGTGCTGAGCACGATCGTCGTCCTGGTGGACACGCCGGCGGCGGCGCGGATCTCCTGGAGCAGGTCCTCGAGCGCGGCCGGCGAGGCGACCCGCACCTTGAGTATGTAGTTCTCCTCCCCCGCCACGCTGTGGCAGGCCTCGATCGCGGTGAGGTGGGCGAGCCGCTGCGGCGCGTCGTCCGGGGCGGCCGGGTCGAACGGCTTGATCGAGATGAACGCGGTGAGCGGCAGCCCGGCCGCACCCGGGTCGATCACCGCGCTGTAGCCGCGGATCACGCCGCGCTCCTCGAGCCTGCGGACCCGCTGCTGCACGGCGGACACCGACAGCCCGGTCTGCCTGGCCAGCTCGGTGAAGCTGAGTCGCCCGTCGCCGGCCAGCAGCGCGACGATCTTGCGGTTGGTCTCCTCCACCCTGCTACCCCCCGGAGCCGTCGGCGAGCGACCGGCCGATGACCAGCCGCTGGATCTGGTTGGTGCCCTCGACGATCTGCAGCGCCTTGGCCTCACGCATGTACCGCTCGGCGGGGAAGTCCTCGACGTACCCGTACCCGCCGAGCACCTGCACGGCATCGGTGGTTACCTTCATCGCCGCGTCGCTGGCGAACAGCTTGGCCATCGCGGCCTGCTGGCCGTAGGGCAGTCCCGCGTCCTTGCGGCGCGCCGCGGCCAGGTACAGGGCGCGCGCGGCGGCCACCGCCGTGGCCATGTCGGCGAGCATGAACGACAGCCCCTGGAACTCGATGATCGGCCGGCCGAACTGGCGGCGCTGGCCGGCGTAGGCGGTGGCCGTGTCCAGGGCCGCCTGGGCCAGCCCGGTCGCGCAGGCGGCGATCCCAAGCCGCCCGGCGTCAAGGGCCGCGAGCGCGATCGAGAAGCCCCGGTCACGCTCGCCGACCAGGTGGTCGGCGGGCACCGCGGCGGCCTCGAAGTTGACCTGCGCGGTCACCGATGCGCGCATGCCCATCTTGTGCTCGGGCTGCGCCGGCCGCACCCCGGGGGTCTGTGCGGGGACGTGGAAGCAGCTGATCCCCTTCGCGCGGTCCGGGCCGTCCGGCTCGCCCGCGGTGCGGGCGAACACCGCGTAGAAGTCCGCGATGCCGGCGTGCGTGATCCACGCCTTGGTCCCGTTGAGAAGGAAGTCAGGGCCCGATGCCTGCGCGCTGGTGCGCATCGCCGCAGCGTCGGAGCCGCTGCCGGGTTCGGACAGGCAGTAGGCGCCGAGCAGGTCACCGCCGAGCATGTCGGGAAGCCAGCGCTGCTGCTGCTCCGCGGTGCCCGCGGTGACCAGCGCGAAGCAGCTCAGCACGTGCACCGACAGGCCGAGGCCCACGGTCAGCCAGGCGCCGGCCAGTTCCTCCAGCACCTGCAGGTAGGTCTCGTACGGCTGGCCGGCCCCGCCCAGCGCCTCCGGGTAGGGCAGCCCCAGCAGTCCGGACCGGCCAAGCAGCCGGAACTCCTCGCGCGGGAACCGCGCGTCCCGCTCGGCCGCCGCGGCCGCGGGCCGCAGTTCCTTGTCGGCGATCTCGGCGGTCAGCTCGAACAGCGCCCTGGCCGTCTCGTCCCGGCACTCGCGCTCGACGGCCGGCATCAGGCGGGTACGGAAACTAGCTCGCGGGTCACGGTGTTGAGCCGCTCGCAGCCGGTGTCCGTGCAGACGACGATGTCCTCGATCCGGGCGCCGTGCTGCCCGGGATAGATGCCGGGCTCCACCGAGAAGGCATGCCCCGGCTGGAGCGGTTCGGCGTTGCCCGCGACGATGTACGGGTCCTCGTGGGTCTCCAGGCCGATCCCGTGGCCGGTCCGGTGCAGGAAGTACGGCCCGTAGCCGGCCGCCGTGATCGGCTCGCGGGCCGCGGCGTCGATCGACTCCGCGCTGACACCCGGCCTGATGGCCGCGCAGGCGGCCTCCTGGGCGTCCACGAGCACCTGGTAGTAGACGGCGAAGTCCTCGGGCGGCTGGCCGATGACGTAGGTCCGCGTGCAGTCCGAGCAGTAGCCGCTCGGCATCGTCCCGCCGATATCGACCACGACGGTGTCGCCGGGACAAAGCACCCGGTCGCTTGCCGTGTGGTGCGGGCTGGCACCGTTCGGGCCGGAGGCGACGATCGCGAAGTCCGCCCGGCTGTGGCCCTCCGCCAGGATCGCGTCGGTGATGTCGGCGGCGACCTGCGCCTCGGTGCGGCCGCGCCGCAGCCAGCCGGGGACTCGCGCGTGCACCCGGTCGATCGCCTGCCCCGCGTCCCGCAGCGCGGCTACCTCGGCCGCCGACTTGCGCGAGCGCAGCGGGCTGAGGGCCAAGCTGGCCAGCTCCTGCCGGGCGCCGGGCAGCACGGCGGCGAACCTGAGCACCATCAGCGCCCACATCCGGTCGGCCAGGCCGACGGCGCCCGGCGAACCGAGCCGCCCGGCCACCAGCGCGTACGGGTCGTCGGTCTCGTCCCACGCGATTATCTCGAGGCCGAGACGGCCCGCGGGCGACGCCTGCGCCGCGGGCAGTTCGAGCCGCGGGACGACGAGAAACGGGTCGCCGCTGGCCGGAGCGGCCAGGCAGGTCAGCCGTTCCAGCGCGTGCGCGTCGTATCCGACGACGTACCGCAGGTCGGGCCCGGGCGTGAGCAGCAGCGCGTCGAGTCCGGCGCGTCCGGCCGCCGCGGCGGCATCTGACAGTCGCGCAGCCGGGTATAGCTCGTCTACCATGGTCACCGTGACAGCTCCCTGGGACAGTGCGGTTCCGGATCGGTTACGCCTCAGATTTCTGGCCACCCGCTCCAGACCTCTGGCCTCCCGGTCCGACGTCCTACCGGGAATCATCTCACCTCGACTGCGCGTATCCGCATCTAGACAGCCGCACCCGCTATGCCTCACGATAGGTGAACCACTTCTCACGACCGGTGAGCAGAGATGACATCTGAGGCAGCAGCGGCATCCCCGGCTTCTGCGGCACCCGCATCGGCGGTATCCGCCCCCGCGGCATCCGCTTCGGTGACACCCGCTTCGGCGGCGCAGGACTCGGCGGCGATGACAGGCGTCCGGTTCCTCGGCCCGCGCTCCACCGAGGCCAGCCTGGCCGCCGAGCTCGCCCAGGAGCGGCACATCGCTCTCGAGCTTCAGCGTGCCATCCTGCCGCTGCATGACACGCCGTTCGACCTGCCCGGGCTGCGCACCGTGGTCCGCTACCTGCCGGCCTCGCGAGCCAGCAGGGTCGGCGGCGACTGGTATATCACCGCCGAGATGCCGGACGGCAACGTGCTGCTGGCGATCGGTGACGTCGGCGGCCACGGTCTCGAGGCGGCGGCCGGCATGGCGAGGCTGCGCGGCGCGCTGGCCGGCCTGGCGATCACCGGCGCGCCGCCCGACCGGCTCGTCGGCTGGCTCAACGACCTGGTCTGGCATGTCTCGCCCGAGCACACCGCCTCGGTCATCGCCGGATACTTCGACCCGCGCGAGCGGCTGCTGACCTGGGCGCAGGCCGGCCATCCGGCGCCGGTCCTGGTCCGCGGCGCGTGGGCGGCGCCGCTCGAGCCCCCGGCCGGCATCCTGCTCGGCGCGGGGAAGGGCAGCTACGAGGTGAGCAGGCTCTGGCTGCGCCCCGGTGACCTGTTGCTGCTGTACAGCGACGGCCTGGTCGAGCGGCGGGACAGGTCCATCGACGAGGGCGTCGCCCGGCTGGTCCGCGCCGTGCGCGGGGCCGGCGACCCCGAGCGGCTGACCGCGGTGGCGCTCGACGCGCTCGGCCCGACGCACACCGACGACGACACCTGCCTGGTTGCGCTCGCCGTGCGGTAGCGGCCGTGAGCTCGGCTGGCGACTGGGGCCGGCTGCCGGCTGCCGCTTCCGGCTAGCTGCCGTCGCGCAGGTCGGACGGGGCTCCGGCCCGGAGAGCGATCTGCTCGAACGTGGCCGTGCATCCCTGGCCGGTCGGCGACTGCGCGAGGAAACCGACCCTGACCGGCTCGTCCGAGCCGAGCGAGAAGTACCGCAGCAGCCGCCACCAGTCCCCGTCGGTCGACGCGTGGAAAGCCCAGGCCGCTCCGGCGCGAGTGATCCTGAGCCACAGGCTGCGGTCGGTCACCTCGGAGGAGTTGCAGTCGTCGGAGGTATCTCTCGTGACCACGGTTACCGCGGTCGGCTGGCGCTGCGGCGACAGCTCGAGGCAGAGCTTGGCCCAGCGACGCTCCCCCGCGTACAGCAGCAGCACCCCGGCGTCGTAGGTTGCCCGGAAGTCGACGCGTACCAGGGCGGCCAGGGTGAAGTCGCCGGGGGGGTGGCGTGCCGACCAGCCGGCCCGCGTCCGGCGCGGTCCCGGCGCCTGCCGGGTCCACGAACAGGTCGGTCGACGCCGCGCCGGTCAGGACCAGGGCGGCATCCCGCACGCGATACTCACACGGCGGGCGGCCCTCCTGGGCCAGGGGAAACGGGAGCCAGGGAATCGTCAGCGGGGCCATTGCGCCAGTGCCGGCAGCCGCCGGAGGGACGTCAACATCGCCCGGCAGCGGGCGAGCCTGGCTGGCGTCACCGGTCCCCGCGGGCGTCGTCGGCGCGGCCGGGAAGAACTCGTCGGCGAACTGCCTGCTGCCCGCGAACTCGACCGCCGACGCCTCGCGGTCCTGCCCGGACCTGACCCGGCGCAGGATCTCGGCCGATACCGCGACGGCCTGCCTGTGCTGGTCAAGAATGGCATCGCGCCCCTCGAGCACGGAGATCAGCAGCGCCACGCCCGCGGGCTCGATCGCGAAGATGACGCGGAGTTCGCCGCCGGGGCCGCCGGGAGCGCCAGCTCGCAGCTCCATCAGCCCGTCCGGCCATGCCTCGTGGCCCAGTTCGCGGTCGATCTCAGCCGCGATGGCGGCGAGCCGCTCCCTGCCCTCGGCGATCGTAAGCTGTTGCCGGGCAAGCTCGTCGTCGTCCTCGGCGGCGGCGGCGAAGAGCCGGGCGATGGCGTTCTCGGCAACCGCCGCCGCATGTCTGGCTTGCAGCACCTGCGTCCTGCTGCGGAAGGCGTCGACATCGACCTGCAGTCGGCGGCTGGCCTCGGTCAGCCGCCGCCCGTCCCGGTCCAGTCCGGGAAGGAGGCTGCGCAGTTCAGCCGCCTCCGTCGACTGTGACGCCTCGAGTCCGGCGATCCGGGCCCGGATGCGGGAGCCGAGCCGGGCAGCGTCCTCCGCGACGCGGCGAATGAGCTGAAGCCGCTCAAGGCGGTCCTGACACGCACAGTCGAGAGCCGCGGCGGGGTCGGCGTGGGGCGGCGGAGGGTCGAGCGCCACGACCGCCGGCGGCCCCAGACCCGGCCGAGCGTCAGCCAATGCGACGAGCGCCTGGCCGACGGCCATGGCCGCGCTGGGGTCGCTGTCGCACAGGCCGGTCAGCCAGTCCCGGATCTCGCCGGACATCCGCAACGCGTAACCCACGGCCCAACCCCTCCCGAATGCGTTAAGTACTATCGCGACTTTGCTGCCTACCCGAGCACTATCGCTCAGGGACCGCGGGGCGCGCAAGCGCGCAAACGCGCCCTTCCGTCGGCCGGTATGCCAGGCGTTAGGCAGCGCTGAACTTCCCCCGCCGGTCCCTCGCCGGTCTATGTTGGTCAGTCATGAGCGTCGTGGCGGTATCACCCCATTTGGACGACGCGGCCCTGTCGGCCAGCGCCGCGCTCGGCCGGGGCGGGGC
The DNA here is from genome assembly GCA_035636335.1 of Streptosporangiaceae bacterium. GTDB lineage: Bacteria > Actinomycetota > Actinomycetes > Streptosporangiales > Streptosporangiaceae > Chersky-822. Next base: position 71 of record DASPZH010000046.1, on the reverse strand, counting down.
GACGGTCGTGACGATCTTCACCGCCCTGCCGCCGCAGGACCGACCGGTGACCTGGTGGGACCGGCTCACCG
>DASPZH010000045.1:0-9272 GCA_035636335.1 Streptosporangiaceae bacterium | reverse complement strand
AGATGAAACGCAAGGTCGCCGCGGTCAGCGCGCTGGCAGCTTTGCTGCTGGTCCAGCTCACCGTCGTCAACGGGGTCGCCCTGCCCGGCGGCGGCACGCCCGACCTGGTGCTGCTCTGCGCCGTGGCGCTCGGGCTGACCGGGGGTCCCGCGGCCGGCCTGGTCGCCGGGTTCTGCGCCGGGCTCGCGCTTGACCTCGCGCCGCCCGCCAGCCAGCTTGCCGGGCAGTACGCGCTCGTGCTGTGCCTGGCCGGCTACGGCTCGGGCCGGCTACGGTTCACGCTGCGGCACTCCGCCGCGGCGGCCATCGCGGCCGCGGCGGCGATGGCCGCGCTCGGTGAGGCGCTGGCGGCGGTCATCACGCTCACCCTGGACACGCCCGAGGTGACGTGGGCGACGGTGGCCCAGGTGCTGCCCGCGTCGGTGCTCTACGACCTCGCACTCGGCCCGTTCGTGCTGCTCTGCTGGGTCAGGGCGGCCGTCGCACTGGGCGCGAGCTTCGATCCGCGCGACGACTCGCCCGCGCTGGAGACCGGCGGCAGCGCCGCGCCGCAGACGGTGCCCAGCGGAGCCGCCGGCCCTGGCCGCCCCAGGCCGCGGCAGGCGGGGCAGCGGCTGGCGATCGGCGGAGACAGCCGCGCCGCGGCCAGCGGGCGATGGCTGGTCGGAGACATAGCCGAGGCCGCGCCCGCGGTGGGAGCGATCGGCTGGCTGGCCGGCCCGGTCCGGTCCCGCCGTGCCCGCCGCGAGCAGGCCAGGCTGACCGCCATGGTGACCGGCGCGAGCCAGCGCAAGGGAGCATTCTGGGTCGGCAGGCGCCCGCCGGGGCTGGTGCCGGTGATGCCCCCGGGGCCGGCCAGGCCGGGCAGGCTCGTCCGGCTGCGGCCAGGCTCAGGCGTAGCCGGGACCGCGGCGACGCCGCCTAGGCCTGCTCCGCAGTTGCTGCCCGGCCCGGTCCGGCTCGGTCTGGCCGACGAGCAGCGCAGGCGGTCGCGCACGGCCGCCCGGGCGGCTCGCGTGCACGGCCGCGCGCGGAGCGGCCGCGAGCCGCATGGGGTGGACGCGCACGGCGTGAACGGGCCGGGACTGCCGAGCATCGGGTTCGGCACGGGAATCTCGCCGGGGGCGGGCCGGGCCGCGGGACGGGACGTCCCCCAAATCGCGTTCGGGACCGGGGCCAGGGCCGGGACTGGCCGCGCCGGCGGGGCTGGCCGCGCCGGCGGGGTCGGCGGGGCTGGCCGCCCCGGCGGGGTCGGCCGCGCTGGCCGGGTCGGCGGGGCTGGCCGGCTCGGCGGGCACGGTGCGGCCCCGGGCCGCCGGGTTCCGAGGATCGCGTTCGGGACCGGGGGAGTGGCGGGGTCCGGCCGGACGGCGGGGCACCAGTCAGCCCGCGCCCGCGCGGCGGGCCGCCGGGTGCCGAGGATCACGTTCGGCGGCCCGAGCGCTGCGCCTCCTCAACGTGCCCGCGCGAGCCGAGCCGGCCTTGCCCGGCTTGGTGCGGGGGGACTTCGCCAGGCCGCGCCGCGATTCGCCTCGGGCGCCTGGCCGGCCGGATCGGCGGTTGGCCGTGCCGGTCTCGGGTCACCGGCCGGCCAGCGCGGGCCGATGGCGTCATCGCGAACCCGCCGCCAGGTAATCCCCGCGGGCTGGCGTCCTGGCCGCAAGGCCGGGCAACTCCGGTTCGCCCCGAGCGCCGCCGGACACCAGGTCGCGCGGACACGGCAGCCGAAGGCCGCCAGGATGAGCGCCGGACGCCGGTCGTTTCGCCGGCTGCCGTGGCTTCGGCGTGGGGGTGACCGGTCGACGGTTTGGCGGGTCGGGAGCAGGCGAGCGGGAGGCTACCGATGATCCCGGCTTCGCGTCCTCGGCTGGTCGTCTTGTCCGTGGTTGTGGCCGCGCTCCTGCTCGGCCTCGCCACCCGGGTCTGGTATCTGCAGGTCAAGACCGGTCGTGCGTACGCTGCGCAGGCGAGTTCCGAGCGGGTCAGGGAAGTCATCCAGCCGGCCGTGCGCGGCCCGGTTACCGATGATCTCGGGGCGCCGATGGTCGACAGCCACTCGGCCCTCGTGATCTCGGTGAGCATGCCGACGCTGTGGAAGGAGCCCCACGGCGGCGCTGTCGTGCTGCGCAGGCTCGCGCTGCTGCTGCACGTCGGGCGGCACAAGGTGTTCCGCGAGGTCAGGCTGTGCACCGCCGGGGTGAAACAGCCCTGCTGGACCGGCTCGCCCTACCAGCCCATTCCGGTCGCCGAGAATGTCCCGGCGAAGGTGGGGCTCGAGGTGCTCGAGAACCAGCGGCTGTACCGCGGTGTCACCGCCGCGATCCAGCCAGTTACCCATTACCACCAGCCCCTCTCTACGGACCTGGCGCAGGCGCTCGGCTACCTGCAGCCGATCACGGCGAGCGAGCTAAAGAAGGAGGGCCTTCCCGTCACCGGTTTCTCCGGCGTCGACCTCGTCGGCCAGGCCGGGCTCGAGTTGCAGTACGACCGCGACCTGCGAGGCGTGCCCGGCGACACCAAACTGGCGGTGAACGCGTCCGGCCAGGTGACGGGAACGATCAGCGCGGTCAAGCCACGCCCCGGTAACTACCTGGTGACCAGCATCAACTCGGCCGTGCAGCAGGACACCGAGCGTGCGCTGGCCGATGCCGTCCAGCGCAGCCAGTTCGCCGGCAACCCGATCAGCAAGGGCGGCGCCGCCGTCGTGATGACGACCGCGGGCCGAGTACTCGCGCTGGCCAGCTACCCGACCTACAACCCGAGCGTCTGGGCAGGCGGCATCGACCAGGCCGAGTTCCGCCGGCTTTTCGACCAGTTCGACGGCGAGCCGATCCTGGAGCGGGCGACGCAGGGCCAGTACGCGCCGGGATCGACGTGGAAGGTGACCTCGGTCGCCGCCGCGGTCGCGGCGGGATTCCCGCTGCACGGCACCTACCAGTGCCCGGCAGCGGTGAACGTCGGCGGCCGGTCCTACGCGAACGACGGGAACCCGTCGCTGGGCTCGATGAGCCTCTACACCGCTCTCGTCGTTTCCTGCGACACCGTGTTCTACAACCTCGCCGACCAGATCTACCTGCGCGATCATCGGGGCGCAAACGACGTGACGTCGCCGCGCGCCCCGGTGCAGGAGATGCAGAAGATGGAGCTGGCCTGGGGCTTCGGCCACGCCACCGGAGTCGACCTGCCCGCGGAGAGCGCGGGCAGCGTGCCGACCCGCCAATGGCTGTACTACCTGTGGAAGGACAACGCCCACCAGGGCCAGAACTGGTGCAAGTACGGCAAGGCCAACGGCACCTACGTGCAGCAGATCGAGTGGGATGACTGCCGGTCGGGCAACGTCTGGACGCCCGGCCAGGCGGTCATCGCATCGATCGGCCAGGGCTACGTGTCGGTGACGCCGCTTCAGCTCGCCCGCGCCTACGCGGCGCTGGCGAACGGCGGCACGCTCTACAGCCCCCGCGTTGGCGAGGCGGTGATCGGCCCGGACGGCAAGGTGGTGCGCCGGATCACGCCGCCCGTGGTCGGGCACCTGCCAGTGGCCAAGTCGACGCTGGCCTACATCAGGCACGCGCTGGCCGGGGTGGTTACGAGCGGGACCGCGGCCGGGGCCTTCGGCGGCTTCCCGCTCGGGCGGGTCTGCGTGGCGGGCAAGACCGGTACCGCCGAGGTCAGCGGCAACCAGGCGACCTCGGTGTTCGCCTCGTTCGCGCCGTGCGACCACCCCAGGTACGTCGTGGTGATGATGATCCCGAACTCAGGCTTCGGCGCCGAGGTCTCCGGGCCCGCGGTCCGGCAGATCTGGGATGGGATCTACGGTCTCGAAGGCCACCAGGCGGCACTGCCCGGCGGGGTGCCGCCCGGACTGCCGCACCTCGACCGGGCCGGCCAGATGGTGCCGCCGGCCGGCTTCGGGCCGGCGGCGCACGCCAGCCCGGCACCCTCGGCAAAGGCCGGCCAGCCGGCCGGGGCGGCCGGCCGGCGCAGGCGGCGCCCGTGAGCTGGGTCAGCGGCCAGTCCCGCCGCCGGTCAAGCCCGGCGTGGGCCGCGGTCCGCCGGGCCGCGGCCCGGCTGACCGCCCGCGACTCCGCGCTGCGGCAGGCCGACTGGCTGCTGCTCGGCACGGTGCTGGCGCTCACCCTGCTCGGGACGCTGCTGATCTGGTCGGCGACCCAGCCGATGCTGCTGCGGCAGGGCGCCAACCCGCATGGCTTCCTGCTGAAGCAGCTACTCAACATCGCGCTCGGGCTGGTCCTGATGCTGTTCGTGAGCTCGCTTGACTCACGGCAGCTCAGGCTGTACGCGCCGGTTCTGTACGGGGTGTCCTGCCTCGGGCTGGTCGCCGTCCTCACCCCGGCCGGCAGCGTCGTGAACGGTGCCAAGTCCTGGATCTCGCTCGGCGCCGGGTTCCAGGTCGAGCCGTCGGAGTTCGCCAAGCTGTCCGTCATCGTGATCAGCGCCATGCTGCTGTCTGACCTGCGCGCCGGCGAGCCCCGCCCCGGCGCCCGCGCGGTCGCGAAGACGCTCGCGATCGCCGCGGTCCCGATCCTGCTCGTGGCCGCGGAACCCGACCTCGGCGTGATGATCGTGCTCGTGCTGCTCGTGGCCGGGCTGATCGCGGTGTCCGGCGTCAGGCTCAGGTGGCTGGCGGGAATGGTCGCGGGCGCGGCGCTCGCCGTGGCCGGCGTCGCCCGGCTGCACCTGCTCAAGGCGTACCAGGTGAGCCGGCTGACCTCGTTCATCAACCCGTCGGCCGACCCGCGCGGCACGGGCTACAGCGCCGCCCAGGCGAAGATCGCCATCGGCTCGGGCGGCCTGCACGGCACCGGGCTGTTCCACAGCCCGATGATCGCCGGCAGCTTCGTGCCCGAACAGCACACCGACTTCATCTTCGCCGTGGTAGGCAACGAACTCGGCTTCTCCGGCTGCTTGCTCATCATCGGGATGCTCGGCCTGCTGCTGGTCTGCGCGCTGCGGACCGCGACCCGCGCCGAGGACCAGTTCGGGATGCTGGTCGCGGCCGGCATCGCGATCTGGTTCGCCGCGCAGTCCTTCGTCAATATCGGGATGACGATGGGGATCATGCCGGTGACCGGCCTGCCGCTGCCGTTCGTGTCCTACGGCGGCTCGGCCATGTTCGCCGACATGATCGCGGTCGGCCTGCTCCAGTCGGTGCGCCGGCCGCGCAACGTCTTCGCAAGCTCGCGGGCCCCTCGCTAGTCAATGCCCGCGCGGCGCGGGTTCTCGTTCTCGGGCTGGGCGGTCGCCCCGTTCACCGGCACGGCCACCGGATCGGGAACCGGGGCCTGGCCGGCGGACTGCGCGCCGCCGAGGTAAGAGCCGCGCCCGTCGCCGTTGGCCGAACCGGGGCTGGCGCCTGCCGTACTCGACACGTCGGCTGGAGCCGAACCAGCGTCGGCGGCAGGTGCGGCGGGTGCGGCGGCCGGGCGGCGCCAGGGCTGGGCTCGGACCAGCCAGAACGTGAGTCCGGCCACCGCCACGGCGGTCAGGGTGACCCCGAGCGCGGTGGTGGGAACGCCGACGTACTTCAGCCCGGACGCGAAGATCGCGTACGTGATGACCGGCCTGATGTAGCGGTCGGGCGCGCGGGAGGACAGGAACGACCCGACCAGCACGGCGGGAATGCTGCCGATCGCGACCGAGGCGGTCACCGCGAACACCACGTGGCCGAACGTCAGCGCGCCGAGCGCGGCCGCCGCGGTGAGCGGAACCGCCTGCGTCAGGTCGGTGCCGACGAGCTGGTTCGCGCCGATCAGCGGGTAGACGAACAGCAGCAGCACGATCATCAGCGAGCCCGAGCCGACCGAGGTTAGCCCGACGATCAGGCCGCCGACCACGCCGATCGCGATCGTGGGCAGCGGCCGCACGGTTATCTCCTTGATCACGCCGAGCCGCTGCTGGCCGGAGCGCCGGTCGAGCACGTAGCGGAAAACCATCGCCGCCGCGCCGACGAGGAGCGCGGACCCGAGGGCGATCTCGACGTGGGTCTGGTCGGCCTCGCCGCCCGCGCCGAGCAGATGAAGCAGGTACGAGCCGAGGAACGCCATCGGCACGGACCCGAGCACCATGAAGCCGACCATGCGCATGTTGACCGTGCCCTTGCGCAGGTGCACGGCCGCCCCGAACGGCCGCATCAGCACGGCCGCGACGAGATCGCTGGAGATCGCCGACGACGGAGTCACGCCGAAGAGCAGGATCAGCATCGGGGTCATCAGCGCCCCGCCGCCGGCGCCCGTGACGCCGACGAGCAGGCCTACCACGGCGCTGCCGAGAACCATGTAGAGGTTCAGGTGCATGGTCGTCCGTTCCTCTTCCGCTGGTCGGGTTCCGCTGGTCGGGTTCCGCTGGTCGGGTTCCGCTGGTCGGACTCACATTACCTATCGATCTGACCTAGAATATAGCCTAAACGGGCCGTCTCGGGCCAGGCTTCCGCTCCGCTCCACCTGCGGCCGCTCCCGCGTGACGTGCGGCCATCCCGCGTGACCTGCGGTTCGAGCGCGGGCTGACCAGCCAGGGGCGGCCCGGCCGCAGCGGTCGGTAAGCTGTGACGATGCCTGTCCAGTCCGTCTACCCCCGGCTCGAGTCGCTGCTTCCGCTGGTGCGCAAGCCGATTCAGTACGTCGGCGGCGAGCTCAACAGCCTCGTCAAGGACTGGGACTCGGCCGAGGTCCGCTGGGCGCTGATGTACCCGGACGCCTACGAGGTAGGCCTGCCCAACCAGGGCATCCAGATTCTTTACGAGGTGCTTAACGAACGCGTCGGGGTGCTCGCCGAGCGCAGCTACTGCGTCTGGCCGGATCTCGAGGCGCTGATGCGCGAGCATCGGGTCCCGCAGTTCACGGTCGACGCGCACCGGCCGGTGCGTGCGTTCGACGTGCTGGGCGTGAGCTTCGCGACCGAGCTCGGCTACACCAACCTGCTGACCGCGCTCGACCTGGCCGAGATCCCGCTGTCGGCGGCCGATCGCGGCGCGGCCGACCCCGTGGTGCTGGCCGGCGGGCACGCCGCGTTCAACCCCGAGCCGATCGCCGAGTTCATCGACGGCGCCGTGCTCGGCGACGGCGAGCAGGCCGTGCTCACCGTCACGGACCTGATCAGGGACTGGAAGCGGGCCGGGCGGCCGGGCGGCCGGGACGGCCTGCTGCTGCGGCTCGCGACCGACGGCGGGGTCTACGTCCCGCGCTTTTACGACGTGAGTTACCTGCCCGACGGGACGATCGGCGGGATCGCCGTGAACCGGCCCGCGGTGCCGCGTGCCGTCGCCAAGCACACCGTCTCGGACCTGGACGCGTGGCCGTACCCGAACAAGCCGGTCGTTCCGGTGGCCGAGTCGGTGCACGAGCGGTTCAGTGTGGAGATCTTCCGCGGGTGCACCAGGGGCTGCAGGTTCTGCCAGGCCGGCATGATCACCAGGCCGGTCCGCGAGCGGTCGATCACCACGATCGGCGCGATGACCGAGGCGGGCCTGGCCGCGAGCGGGTTCAGCGAGGTCGGGCTGCTGTCGCTGTCCAGCGCCGACCACAGCGAGATCAACCAGATCGCCACCGACCTCGCCGACCGGTACGAGGGCACCAACACCGGGCTGTCGCTGCCGTCGACGCGGGTGGACGCGTTCAACGTGACGCTGGCCGACGAGCTCAGCAGGAACGGCCGCCGGTCGGGGCTCACGTTCGCGCCGGAGGGCGGCACCGACCGGATCCGCCGGGTGATCAACAAGATGGTCACCGAGGATGACCTGATCACGACCGTGACGACCGCCTACGCGAGCGGCTGGCGGCAGGTCAAGCTCTACTTCATGTGCGGCCTGCCGACCGAGACCGACGAGGACGTGCTCGCGATCGCCAGGGTTGCGCACCGGGTGATCGAGGCCGGGCGCAAGGTGACCGGCCGCCGCGACATCCGGTGCACGGTGTCGATCGGCGGCTTCGTCCCCAAGCCGCATACCCCGTTCCAGTGGGCGGCGCAGTGCGACCACGAGACGGTCGACGCGCGCCTGCGGGCGCTCGGGGCGGCGATGCGCGCCGACCGCGGTTACGGCTCGTCGATCGGCTTCCGCTACCACGACGGCAAGCCGTCGGTGGTCGAGGGACTGCTGTCCCGCGGCGACCGGCGCGTGGCCAAGGTGATCAGGGCGGTCTGGGAGGACGGCGGCCGGTTCGACGGCTGGAGCGAGTACTTCTCCTACGACCGCTGGGCGGCGTGCGCGGCATCGGCGCTGTCGGCGGACGGCGTCGACCTGGCCTGGTACACCACGCGGGAGCGCGGCTACGCCGAGATGCTGCCGTGGGACCACCTGGACGCCGGGCTCGACCGGGACTGGCTGTGGCAGGACTGGCTGGCGGCGATCGACCCGGCCGGGGCGGCGGAGGTCGAGGACTGCCGGTGGACTCCGTGCTTCGAGTGCGGTGTCTGCCCCGCGATGGACACGCAGATCGAGACCGGGCCGACCGGCGCGCGGCTGCTCCCGCTGACCGTGCTCGATGGCGCGACAGGGGACGGCTAGATGGCGCGGCCGGTGCCGGGCGGACCGCCACCTGCGCCGACGGTTCAGCGGCTGACGATCAGGTACGCTAAAAGAGGCAGGATGCGCTTCGCGAGTCCCAGGGATGTGGCGCGGGCGGTCGAGCGGGGAGTGCGCAAGGCCGGGATCCCGGTCGCTTACTCCGCGGGATTCTCACCGCATCCGAGGATTTCGTACTCGGGCGGGGCTCCGACGGGATCGGCGAGCGAGGCGGAGTACCTCGAGCTCTCTGTTACCCGGCGTTGCGAGCCGGACGACGTCGGTCGGCGGCTCGACGCAGCCCTGCCGGACGGGATTGACGTGATCGAGGTTGTCGAGGCGGAGGGCAAGTCCGGCGGAAAGTCCGGCGGACTGCAGCTTGAGGCCTCCGCGTGGGAGGTCAGCTTGCCGGGAGTGGCCCCGGAGGCCGCTGCCGTCGCGGTGCGGGCGTTCCTGGCCGCGCCGAGCGCGCAGGTGCGCCGCCTGACCAGCAAGGGGACCAGGACGCTCGACGCCCGCGCCGCCGTGATCAGCCTGACCTGCGATGCAGCGGGAACGGACGGCGCGCGGCGTGCCGGAACGGGCCAGGCTGCCGGGTGTGCGATACTTCGAATGATTGTTCGGCAGTTGACACCTGCCGTCCGACCAGAGGACATCCTGGCCGCGCTGCGCGATCTGTCGGCTCTCGAGCCCGAGTCGCCGCCGCTGGCGACCAGGCTGTGGCAGGGGCCGATGAGCGCGCTGACCGCGGCTC
>DASPZH010000044.1:0-9761 GCA_035636335.1 Streptosporangiaceae bacterium | reverse complement strand
GCACCTGGTGGTGCGCCTCGTACCTGCCCCTCAGGCCGCGCAGGATCGCGATCGTGTCGGTGACCGACGGCTCGCCGACGAAGACCTGCTGGAACCGCCGCTCCAGCGCCGGGTCCTTCTCGATCCGTTCGCGGAACTCGTCCAGCGTGGTCGCTCCGACCATGCGCAGCTCGCCCCGGGCCAGCATCGGCTTGAGCATGTTGCCGGCGTCCATCGCGCCCTCGGCTGCGCCGGCGCCGACGACGGTGTGCAGCTCGTCGATGAACGTGATGATCTGGCCTTCGCTCTCCTTGATCTCGTTCAGTACGGCCTTCAGCCGCTCCTCGAACTCGCCGCGGTACTTCGCGCCCGCCACCATCGCGCTGAGGTCGAGCGCGACCAGCCGCTTGCCGCGCAGCGACTCCGGCACGTCGCCGGCGACGACCCGCTGGGCCAGGCCCTCGACGACGGCGGTCTTGCCGACGCCCGGGTCACCGATCAGGACCGGGTTGTTCTTGGTTCGGCGGGAGAGCACCTGGATCACCCGGCGGATTTCGGCGTCCCGGCCGATGACCGGGTCGAGCTTGCCCTCGCGGGCGCTGCGGGTCAGGTCGATACCGTACTTCTCGAGCGCCTGGTAGGTACCCTCCGGGTCCGCAGAGGTGACCCTGGAGTGCCCTCGCACCTGCTCGAACGAGGCGAGCAACTGGTCAGGCGTCGCTCCGGCCTCGCGCAGCACGGTCGCCGCCTGGCCGCCTTCCGAAGCCAGCCCGACCAGCAGGTGCTCGGTCGAGACGTACTCGTCGGTCAGCTCCCTGGCCCGCTTCGCGGCGGCAGCCAGCGCCGCGAGCAGCGGGCGCGAGCTCTCGGGGGCGCTAAGCGTCGCGCCGGAGGCCCTGGGCAGCCGGGCGAGCAGCTCCCTGGTCCTGTTCGCAACCGCCGCCGGGTCGGCGCCCGCGGCGCGAAGCAGCGGGGCGGCCGTCCCCCCGTCCTGATCGAGCAGCGCGGCGAGCAGGTGCAGCCCGTCGAGATTCGGGTTGCCCGCGGCCGAGGCACGCTGAAGGGCATCGCTGAGCGCTTCCTGGCTCTTGCGGGTGAGCTTGTCGTCCGCCACTACTGACTCCCTTCGGGTGCTGTCGGCTCGGCTCGCCTGGCGCCCGATCCGTGCACCGGCACGAGCGCGCCCCCGCGGGTCTTGTTCCGCAGCAGGGCCGCCAGCCGTGCCGCGACCGCCCTGGTCGACTCCAGCTCGGCCCTGAGCTGGCTGATCTCGGCGTGCATCTCGGCGAGCATCACCCGGCTGCGCTGCCACTCGGCCTCGAGCTCGAGTATCCGCTTGATCCCGGAGAGGTTGACGCCATCCTCCTGTGACAGCCGCTGCACCTCGCGCAGGATCAGGATGTCGCGCAGCGAGTAGCGGCGCCCGCGGCCGGCCGACCGGCCGGGTGAGACCAGGCCGAGCCGGTCGTAGGCGCGCAGCGTCTGCGGGTGCAGCCCGGAGAGCTGTGCGGCCACGGAGATGACGTAGACCGGCGTGTCGTCGGTCAGCTCGAAGTCGTTCGCCATGTCATCGCCTCTCCCGGTCGGCTGGTGCCGGGACCCCCCGCTCCGTGCGAGTCATAACGCCTGGCCCTTGCGCAGTAGCTCGTCCCTCGGGTCCGCTCCCGTCGTCGCGTCCCTGAACTTCTCCAGGGCCTGGCGGGCGGTATCGGTCAGCTCGGTGGGCACCTGGACGTCGACCTTGACGAGCAGGTCGCCCTGGGTGCCGTCGGTCCTGCGGACCCCCTTGCCGCGGACCCTGAACGTGCGGCCGTTTGGCGTGCCGGGCGGAATCCGCAGGTTGACCGGCGGCCCGCGGTGCGCGGGCACCTTGATCTCGGCGCCGAGCGCTGCCTCGGTGAAGGTCACCGGAACCGAGACCGTCAGGTTGTGGCCACTGCGGCCGAACACCGAGTGTCCGGCGACGTGCACCCGGACGTACAGGTCGCCAGGGGGCCCGCCGCGCTCGCCTGGCGCGCCCTTGCCCTTGAGCTTGATCCGCTGCCCGTCGGCCACTCCCGCGGGGATGCGGGCCTGGATGGTCCGCGCGCTCATCGCCCGGCCGCTGCCCGCGCAAGTCGTGCAGGGGTCGTCGACCACGAGCCCGCGGCCGCGGCAGGTCGTGCAGGGCTCGGAGAACGCGAAACTGCCCAGGTCCCGGCTGGACTGCCCGGTCCCCTCGCAGGTCGGGCAGACCTTCGGCACGGTCCCCGCCTTCGCGCCCGTGCCGCGGCAGACCTTGCACGGGCCCTCGTCGGTCATCCGGAGCGTTACGGTCGAGCCGTCGATCGCGTCGCTGAACGACAGCGACGCCTCGGTCTCGACGTCGGCGCCGCGGCGCGGCCTGGCCTGCGTGGTCGTACGGCCGCCGCCGCCGAACATGCCGCCGAGCAGGTCGCCCAGCCGGCCGCCCGACCCGCTCGAGCCGAAGATGTCGCCCAGGTCGAAGCCGCCGTACTGGCCGCCGGGGCCGCCGGGAACCCTGGCGCCGCGGGTTCCGAACAGCGACCTGGCCTCGTCGTACTCGGCGCGCCGCTTGGTGTCGGACAGGACGTTGTAGGCCTCTGAGATCTCCTTGAACCGCTCCTCTGACGCCGCGTCGCCCTTGTTGGCGTCGGGGTGGTACTTGCGTGCGAGCTTGCGGTAGGCCTTCTTGATCTCGTCCGCGGACGCGCCCTTGGTGACCCCGAGAGCCTTGTAATAGTCCTTCTCGAGGAAGTCCTTCGTACTCAACAGGCTCCTCCTGGTCGGGGGTTAGTCGCCCTCGTCGGGCCCGTGGTCACTGGCACCGTGGTCACTGGCACCGTGGTCACCGGCACCGTGGTCACCGGCACCGGCGGTGTCCGCCTCGTTCGATGCGTCACCCTGATTGCCCTCATCGGACGGCTCGTCGTTGCTAGCGGTCCTGGATCCCGCCGGGTCGGTCGGCTCGGCCACCGCCACCCTGGCCGGGCGCAGGATCCGCTCGCCGACCTTGTAGCCGGGCTGGAGCACCTGCACGCAGGTCGGCTCGGTCACTTCGGGCGAGTACGCGTGCATGAGCGCCTCGTGGACGTTCGGGTCGAACGCCTCCCCGGCCTTGCCGAACGTCCTCAGCCCGAGCTTGGCGGTAGCAGACTCCAGGGCATCGGCGACGGCCTTGAAGCCGCCGGTCAGCTCGTCGTGCTCGCGCGCTCTGCCGATGTTGTCGAGCACCGGCAGCAGCTCGGCCAACACCCCGGCCAGGGCGAGCTCGCGCATCGCGACCCGGTCCCGGTCCACGCGCTTGCGGTAGTTGGCGTACTCGGCCTGTACCCGCTGCAGGTCAGCGGTCCGCTCGGCGAGCTTGACGGCCAGGTCGCCGGCCGCACCGCCGTTGCTGGCGGTGCCGCCGCGCGACGCGGGCTGGGGCGAGCCTTCCCCGGACGCGGCCTCGCCAGATCCTGGCGGAGCCTGCCCGACGGTGCCGGGCGTTCCGGCGGTCCCGGCGCCGGCCGCCTCCGTGCGGGGACTGCCGGGCTTGGATGCGGCGTGCTTGCCCGGCCTGGACTGGCCAGCCCCGCGCGGGGCCTGGCCCGTGCCCGGCCCCTGGCCCGCGCCCGAACCCTGGTTAGCGCCCGGCGACTGGGCCGTCTCCCTGACCTGGCCGGTGACAGGATCGATTCGCCTGCGGTCCCTGATCACCGGACCCTGGCTCTCCTCCTCTGGCGCCGACATCAGGCCGTGTCACCTCCCGAGCCCGGCTTGTCCTCGTCCACGATCTCGGCCTCGACGACCTCGTCCTCGCCGGTCTCGCCCGCCGGCCCGCCGGCCTGCTGAGCCCCGCTGTCGCCCTGGGCCTGGGCCTGGGCGTAGATCGCGGTGCCCATCTTCTGGCTGGCCTGGGCGGCCCTCTCGGTGGCCGTCCTGATGGCCTCGGTGTCGGTGCCCTCAAGGACCTTCTTCAGGTCCGCGATCGACTCGCTGACCTCGGACTTGACGTCGTCGGGCAGCTTGTCGGAGTTCTCGGAGAGGAACTTCTCCGTGGTGTAGGTGAGGGTCTCGGCCCGGTTGCGGACCTCGGCCTCCTCGCGGCGCTTGCGGTCCTCGTCGGCGTACTTCTCCGCGTCCGCCATCATCTTCTCGATGTCGTCCTTGGACAGCGCCGAGCCGCCCGAGATCGTCACGGACTGCTGCTTGCCGGTGCCCAGGTCCTTCGCCGACACGTTGACGATGCCGTTGGCGTCGATGTCGAAGGTGACCTCGATCTGCGGGATGCCGCGCGGTGACGGGGCGATCCCGGCCAGCTCGAACATGCCGAGCTTCTTGTTGTACGCGGCGATCTCGCGCTCGCCCTGGAAGACCTGGATCTGCACGGACGGCTGGTTGTCGTCGGCCGTGGTGAAGATCTCCGAGCGCTTGGTCGGGATCGTGGTGTTGCGCTCGATCAGCTTGGTGAAGATGCCGCCCTTGGTCTCGATGCCCAGCGACAGCGGGGTCACGTCGAGCAGCAGGACGTCCTTCACCTCGCCCTTGAGCACTCCGCCCTGCAGGGCGGCGCCGACGGCGACGACCTCGTCCGGGTTGACGCCCTTGTTCGGCTCCTTGCCGCCGGTCAGGTCCTTGACCAGGTCGACGACGGCGGGCATCCGGGTCGAGCCGCCGACCAGCACCACGTGGTGGATGTCGCTCAGCTTGACCCCGGCGTCCTTGATCACCTGCTGGAACGGGCTCTTGCACCGGTCGAGCAGGTCGGAGGTCATCTTCTGGAACTCGGCCCTGGACAGCTTGGAGTCCAGGTGCAGCGGACCCTGCTCGGAGTGCGTGATGTAGGGCAGGTTGATCTGCGACTCGGTCGAGCTTGACAACTCGATCTTGGTCTTCTCCGCGGTCTCGCGGAGCCGCTGCAGCGCCATCTTGTCCTGGGACAGGTCGGTGCCGTAGCTGTTCTTGAAGTTCTTGACCAGCCAGTCGACGATCCGCTGGTCCCAGTCGTCGCCGCCGAGGTGGTTGTCGCCGCTGGTCGCCTTGACCTCGACGACGCCCTCGCCGACCTCGAGCAGCGAGACGTCGAAGGTGCCGCCGCCCAGGTCGAAGACCAGGATCGTGGCCTCGGTCGCCTTGTCCAGGTGGTAGGCCAGCGCGGCCGACGTCGGCTCGTTGATGATGCGCAGCACGTTCATGCCGGCGATCTGCCCGGCCTCCTTGGTGGCCTGCCGCTGGGCGTCGCTGAAGTAGGCGGGGACGGTGATGACCGCGTCGGCCACGGTCTCGCCCAGGTAGGCCTCGGCGTCCCGCTTGAGCTTCTGCAGGATGAACGCGCTGATCTGCTGCGGGGTGAACTTCTTGTCATCGATCTTGATGGACCAGTCGGTGCCCATCTGGCGCTTCACCGAACGGATCGTCCGGTCGACGTTGGTCACCGCCTGGCGCTTGGCGACCTCGCCGACCAGCACCTCGCCGTTCTTGGCGAACGCGACGACGGACGGCGTGGTCCGCGAGCCTTCCGCGTTCGCGATGACCGTGGGCTCGCCGCCCTCGAGAACCGCGACGACGGAGTTGGTCGTCCCGAGGTCTATGCCTACCGCTCGTGCCATGTGTCAGTCCTTGGTGTGTTGTTGGCCTTGGTCTGGTAGCAGGCCGTCCTGGCCTGCCGATCTACCCGAAGCTTTGAGTATGCTCCGCGCAAGTTTGCCACCCTGCCCAGATCAAGTCAAATGAGTTGAGTCACTTAGGCTCAACTTTGAGAGCGGGCTCAGAATTCCCTCGCGACCGCGAGAACGAGGCGGTCAGGCGCGCCGTCCAGGACGCCGCCCGCCGGGTCGTCCGTGTCGCCGTCCCCGCGTACAACGTCACGCTCGGGGCAAATGATGTCCCTGACCACCAGGGCGCACAGCAGGAGGACCGCGGTGAACCTGGCCGCCAGCGCGGTGAAGTACAGGCCAGGCCCGACCGCGCCCGAGGTGCCCGGCCCGGTGATCACGTAGATGAGGTAACCCCAGATCGCGTAGAAGTAGCCGAGCTCGGCCACCTGCCAGAGCGCGTAACCGCCGAGCCGGGGCCTGGCCAGCACCACGAGCGGGACCAGCCAGACCACGTACTGCGGCGACCAGACCTTGTTGGTCACCAGGAAGGCGGCGGTCAGCAGGAAGATGAGCTGCGGCAGCCTGGGCCGCCTGGGCGCCGCGAGCGCCAGTGCCGCGACCGCGACGCACGCGGCCAGGAAGAGCAACGCCGACCACAGGTTGATCGCGGCCAGCGACAGCCCGCCGAGCACGGGCCAGTGCTCGGCCTCGAACAGGTACCAGACGGACCCCCAGTCGGCCCCGCGCTTGGCGTTGAAAATGTAGAAGGTTGCCCATCCGGCCGGCGCCGCCAGCAAGACGGGCAGGTTCACCGCGAGCCAGGCGGCCGCGGCCGATCCCGTCGTCAGCCAGAACTGCCTGAGCCGGCCGGCCCGCAAGCAGAGCACGAACAGCGGCACGAGGCAGATCACCGGGTAGAACTTGGTCGCCACCGCCACGCCGAGCAGCAGCCCGGCCAGCACCGGCCGCCGCGCGGCCCAGGCCGCCAGGGCCAGCATGGTCAGCGCCATCGCGATCAGGTCCCAGTTGATGAAGGCGGCCAGGATCAGGGCCGGCGAGAGCGCGACGGCCAGGCCGGTCCACCGGCGGCTCCGTCCCGCGCAGTAGGCCGTCGCCAGCACGCCTGCCACGAGACAAGCACTGAGCAGCGCGACGGTAACGTCGTAGAACTCCCGGCCCCTCGCGGCCGGGTCGGCCACGGACCTGACCGCCCAGGCGGCGACCTGCATGGTCTCGCCCATCACTACCGGGTACTCGACGTGGTGGCCGGTGTAGGGCACCTTGCCCACCGACAGGCGCTCGGCGAAGTAGAGCGGGTAGATGTCGGTGTAGCAGTGCGCCTGGTACTGCTCGACCCCGACGTTCCACGCTCCGGCCCGGCAGGCCGCCTTGGCCGTCGAGGCCAGCGCGGCCCCGAGCAGGCTGGCCAGGATCAGCACAGTGACCGATCCGGCCAGCGCCGCCGCCCGCGCGGAGGTGACCCGCCCGGCCAGCGTTCTTGTCCTGGCCTGATCTGGCGGACTAGGCGCCGGCGCACAGCGACCGGCTCCGCCCGGAGAGGCTCCGCCGTCCGCGTGGTGTTCGTCTTCCCGTCGGATCTCTTCTACCTTTACCTTTGTTCGTGGCGGCAGGGCGGTCGGCGCCGCCGTCGGGCTCAGGCTAGCGGCCCGCGGCCGGCGATTTCTAACTACCGGGATGATGGGATTCTTGGCAGCACGAGGCGAGGTCACCAGGGCCGAGTCCCGGCCGGAGCGCGACCGCTCCACCCGGGCCGCACCGGCCTCGCGCCGGTTGGCCGCCACGGTGCTGGCCGGCTACCTGGCTGGCGCGCTCGTCGTCACCTGGCGGCTGTGGGCCGACCCGGCGTCGAGGTTCGTGGCGCCTAACGGCGCCGACGCCGACCTGTTCGCCTGGTATCTGCGCTACGCGGCCACGGCGGTCAGCCACGGGCACCTGCCTGCCCTGGTGACCAGCGCGATGAACGCCCCGACCGGCGTTAACTTGATGTGGAACACCTCCCTGCTGCTGCCCGGCGTTCTGCTCGTGCCCGTGACGCTGCTGTTCGGGCCGCAGGTCAGCCTGACGATCCTGACCACCGCCGGCTTCGGGGGATCGGCGGCGGCCATGTTCCTGGTGCTGCGGCGGTGGCGGGTCACCGCGGCGGCCGCGGCCCTGGGCGGGGCGGTGTACGGGTTCTCGCCGGCGCTGCTGCACTCCGCGATCGGCCACTACAACCTGCAACTGGCTGTCCTGCCGCCGCTGATCGTCGACGCCGGCGTCAGGCTCGCGGCTGGTCCGCAGCCCGCTGACCGGGGTGCGGGCTGGGATGCCAGCGTGCGGACCGGCGCCTGGCTGGGCGTGCTGCTGGCCGCGCAGTTGTTCATCAGCGAGGAACTGGCCCTGATCTCCGCCCTGGCCGGCGTGCTGTTCGTGGCCGCGCTGGCCGCGGCCAGGCCGCGGACCGCCGCGCGGCGAGTCCTGCCCACGCTGGCCGGGCTCGCGGTCGCGGCCGTGGTCACGCTGGCGCTGGCCGGCCACGCCCTGTGGGTCCAGTTCCACGGGCCGCTCGCCGCTCACGGCCCGCTGTATCCGCTCGACTACTACGTCAACGAGTTCTCCGGCTTCGTGACGCCCTCGTCGTACCAGCTCTTCCATAACGCGGGCAGCGCCGCGAGTGCGGCCGGCTACCACGCCGGGCTGACCGAGTACCTGGCGTACCTGGGCTGGCCGCTGGTCATCGTTCTCGCGGCGGCGGCCGGCTTCGGCTGGCGCAGGCCCGCGGCCAGGGCCGCGGCGTTCACGCTGGTGGTTCTCGTCGTGTTCTCGTTCGGCGGCCACCCGCAGACCCGCGGCGTCGTCGATCCCACCGTCAGCCTGCCGTGGCACTGGCTGGAGGAGCACCAACTGCTGTCGTCGATCCTGCCCGACCGGCTGTCGACCCTGATCGCCGCCGCCGCCGCCGTCCTGCTCGCGCTGGCCGTCGACGCCGTCACCGAACGCGCCGGAGGGGGCGGGCGGCGGGCGGACCTGGCCGGCGTCCGGGTCAGCGGGCGGGCGGATCTGGTCGGCGTCGGGGTCAGCGGGCGGGCGCCGGCCGTCGTGCTCGCGGTCGCCGTGCTCGCCTGCCTGCCGCTGCTGCCCGCGCCGCTCCCCGCGGCGACGACGACGCCGCTCCCGTCGGGCTGGTCCGCGGCGTTCACCGCCCTGCACCTGCCGGCGGGCGCACGGGTGCTCGTCGTCCCCGTGCCCACCAACATCCTGACCGCGGCGATGCGCTGGCAGGCCGACAACGGCCAGCCCGCGGCCTTGGTCGGCGGCTACTTCATAGGCCCGGGAACCGGCGGCCAGGCCTACATCGGCGGCAACGGGGTCAGCCCCACCGCCTGGTATCTCGACCGGCTCTGGGCGGCCGGACTGCGGCCGGCCAGCGCGTTCGCCGGCGCGGCCGGTGCGGCCGGCCTGCCCACCGCCGGCCAGGCCGGGCCCGCGTCGGCGGGCCCGGCACCCGAGCCCGCGCAGGTGCTGGCCGACCTGGCGGCCTGGCGTCCCGCGGCGGTCGTGGCGGTGACCGCGGCGGGCTCGCCGCTGGCCAGGTACCTGGTCGGGCTGCTCGGCCCGCCCTCGGTCCAGTCGGGAACGGTGCTCTCCTGGCGCCGCTGATCCGGCTACCTGAGCGGGTTGACCCAGTCGAGCCCCGCGAACCGTGCGAAGTCGGAGTCCGCGGAGCAGACCCCGACGCCGTGCTCAAGCGCCAGTGCGGCGAGGTGGGCGTCACTGACGAGGTTGCCGTGCAGGCTTCCGTCCACGGTGAGCCGCCTGAGCACCTCGGCGTGCCACGGTCCCGGCTGGGGAATCCATGCCGGGCCCGCGTCGAGCCAGTCCGTGATGAAGTCCCAGGCTTCGCGCGCCGTCAGCGGATTGCGCGCGGCGCGCGGGTGGGTGGAGATCCGCAGAAATGCGGTTAGCGTAGGCCATGGCAGGCCGACCCGGGCCGGGCCGTTGAGCGCGTCCTCAAGCCAGCCCTTGGCCGGCCCATGGAAATCGCTGCTTTCGTCGGCCGCGTACAAGAGAATGTTCGCGTCGACGATCACCGGCGGTCCTCGGTGTCGAGCAGGTCGAGCGTCTCGGCGACGTTCGAGACGTCTACCCGGAGCCCGAGCGCGCGTGTCCGCTGCCGGAATGGACTACGCTCCGGCCTTG
>DASPZH010000043.1:0-5389 GCA_035636335.1 Streptosporangiaceae bacterium | reverse complement strand
GGCGCAGCCGGGCCGGCCAGGCGCGCCGCGGGGCGGGGCCGAGCGCTCAGCCGGGACCGGAGACCGCCGCAGGGACCGAGGGGAGGCTGGGGACCGGGCCGGGGCGGAGGACCGGGCCGGGGCGGGCGACCGGGCCGGGGCGGGCGACCGGGCCGGGGCCGGTGTGCCCGGCGGCGCCGAGGACGGCGGCGGGGAGGAGGGCACGATGAGCCTGCCGGATCGGACCGGCGGGGCGGAGGCGTACCGCCCGTGGTTCATGTCCGGCGAGCCGGGAAGCCCGTGGTGGGCGACCGGGGACGACCTCGGGGACTGAGCCCGGTGGCGAAGCCGGCTTCGCCGCCGGGCTTTACTGCAGGACGCTCACCTTGCCGGTGATGTCAGCGGCCAGCCTGACCGTGTCGCCGTCGACCAGCCTGACCTCCGTGCCGGGCAGCAGCCGGTCACTGTTGACGAACGTGCCGTTCGTCGAGTGCTCGTCCCTGATCGTGGCGCGGCCCGCGTCGTCGACGGTGACCAGGGCGTGCCGCCGCGACACGTTCTCGCACTGCTCGAAGGCGGCGGCGACGAGCGACTCGGCCGGATCCCGGCCGAGCATCACCGACGTGCCCGCCGGCACCTCGACGTTTCCGGCCGGGAAACTGATCCGGAGCACGGCCGAGGAGATCCCGCTGCCAGCCTTCTGGCCCGACACCGCCTTCTGCGCGACCGTGATGGGCAGCGGCGGCTCGGCGGCCGACCTGACCATGGGCAGGTTGGCTCCGCAGGTGAAGCAGATGAGGTCGTCATAGCCGACCTCGGTCGCGCAGTCCGGGCAGGTCCGCGTCACCATCACAACGTGCTCCTTCATCGACGATCCGACCACAGGCCCGGCGCCCACCGTGTCCGTGCCTGCCGCGGCGCGCACTCCGTCACATCCGACCGAAGCGCCATGATTACAGCCTAGCGCTGGCGCCGATGACGGCAGGTAGCATCGCTGCGTGATCAGCTTCAGCCTCGACGACGAGCATGAGGCCCTGCGCAGCACCGTCATGGATTTCGCCCGCGAGGTGGTGGCTCCGGTCATCGGCGGCTTCTACGAGCGTAGCGAGTTCCCTTATGATCTGGTTGCCCGGATGGGCAAACTAGGGCTTTTCGGGCTCCCCTTTCCCGAGCGGTACGGCGGCATGGGCGGCGACTACTTCGCGTTGTGCCTCGCGCTGCACGAGCTTGCCAGGGTCGACTCCTCGGTGGCGATCACCCTGGAGGCGGGCGTGGCGCTCGGCGCGATGCCGATCTACCGCTACGGCACCGAAGCGCAGCGCAACCAATGGCTGCCCGAACTCTGCCGTGGCGAGCGACTCGCGGCGTTCGGCCTGACCGAGCCGGGCGGCGGATCCGACATCCCGGGCGGCATGCGCACCAACGCCGGTCGTGACGGCGACGTCTGGGTGATCAACGGCAGCAAGGCCTTCATCACGAACTCGGGCACGTCGATCACGTCGGCGATCACCGTGCTCGCGATTACCGGCCGGTCCGGCGGCAGGCCGCAGATCTCTTCGATCATCGTGCCGGCCGGGACGCCCGGCCTGACCGTCGGCGCGAAGTACTCCAAGGTCGGCTGGTGCGCCTCGGACACGCGGGAGCTTTCGCTGAGCGACTGCCGCGTGCCGGCCGGCAACGTGCTCGGGGAGCCTGGCCGCGGCTACGCCCAGTTCCTGCAGATTCTCGACGAGGGCAGGATCGCGATCGCGGCACTGGCGGCCGGCCTGGCGCAGGGCTGCGTGGACGAGTGCCTGCGGTACGTCGGGGAACGGTCGGCGTTCGGCCACAATCTTGGTCACTACCAGTCCGTCCAGTTCAAGATCGCTGACATGCAGGCTAGGGCGGCCACGGCCCGGCTGGCCTGGTACGACGCGGCCGCGAGGCTGGCGGCCGGCCAGCCGGTCAAGGCTCAGGCCGCGATCGCCAAGCTGACCACGTCGAACGCGGCGATGGACAACGCCCGCGACGCCACCCAGATTTTCGGCGGCTACGGCTTCATGAACGAGTTCCCGGTGGCCAGGTTCTACCGCGACGCCAAGGTGCTCGAGATCGGCGAGGGTACCTCGGAGGTGCAGCGGATGATTATCGCGCGGGAGCTGGGGCTGACGTCCGATGCGTGAGGTCGGCGCGGCTGCACGGGTTGCACGCCGCGACGAGCATGGCGACGCCGAGGCCGGTCAGCAGGGCGGTGGCCAGCGGCTACCGCACTATTTCCGGTTGAAGCGCTTATCGCTGCATGTCGTCCAGTTCAAGGATAGAGTCGCCCATAGCTCTGTAAGTTGCGTCGCCACCGTAGTAAGTTGCGTCGCCACCGTAGGTCCGTCTCCGGGAGGGATCCTAGATGCCGGTTCCGGTGCTCCGGAGCATAGGTCGCCTCCTGCTAACCAGGTGAGAGGTACATCGACTGTGCCGTCCCGAAGCAAGATGTCGCGCGATGCCGCGCCCGGTCCAGCCGGGCGGTCCGACGCCGACGCGCAGGAGGCCTACGGCCCGTCGGTCGGCGGTTCTGTGACCGATCTGCTAGACCCGGCGGCCGAACCACCGCAGGCCGGGCGGCCGTCAGGCCGGACGCGCGGTCGCGTGATGAGAAACTGGCGGGTGCGATCGCGGCTAGTGCTGCTGATCACCATTCCGACGGCGACGGCCGTCGCGATCGGCGGTTCGAGCATTGCCTCCTCCTGGCGGAGCGCGGTCGCCGATCAGCGGATCACCCAGCTCGCGACCTTGGTCTCCAAGGTCACGACGCTGTCGTACCAGCTGCAGTACGAGCGCTTCGACACCGTCCAGTTCATTGGGACGAAGACCGACCTCCAGACCGGGAACCTGGAGAGCACCCTGAGCGCATCGGCCAAGGACAGGCTGCATGCCATCCGGCAGCAGTACAAGTCCACTGACAAGTGGATCGGACTAGTTACGGCCAGCGCCGCCGCGACCGGCTCGGGCCTTCCGCGCGGCCTTGCCGACGACGTGCAGTCCGTGAAGGCCGAGCTCGCGCGCATCAGCAGCGTGCGCCATTCGGCCTTGTCGGCGGCGATGTCGTCCGGGCCGGCGGCGTCCGGGCCGACGGCGTCCGGGCCGGCGGCGGCTATCGACGTGCTCGACCGGTACTCGGCCGTCATCGGCGTCCTGCTGGCATTCGAGGACGAGGTTCTCGTGACCAGCAACGATCCGCAGCTTACATCGACCTTCAACGCGCTGAGCCAGATTTCGGCGCTGGAGAACGAGTACTCGGTCCAGCGCAGCATCGTGGTATATGCCGTGACCGCAGGTATCTTCGCTCCGAATATGTTCGATATGCTGAACGCATCGATAGCGAATCAGAAATCCGATAACGCGCGGTTCCTGAACTTCGCGTCCGACCAGCAAAAAGAGCTTTACAAGGTTGCCCTTGCCACCGGGGAGTGGTTCGGCAACGTGCGGCAGACGATCGGCAAGATTCGCGGAGTGGAACTGACTCTGGTCGCGCAGGCGGTCGACCGCGCCCAGCAGCTGCGCAAGAAGTCGATCATCTTGTCGGTCGCCCTCGGCGGCGCCGTCCTGCTCGTGTTGATTATTAGTTTGATGTTCACCGTCCTCGTAGGCCGCTCGATGGTCCGCCCGCTGCGGCGGCTGCGGGCCGGAGCGCTCGAAGTGGCCGGCCTACGGCTGCCGGAGACCGTCCGCAGGATGAGCGAGGCGGACAGCGAGAACATCCCGATCGACGTCGAGCCGATCGACGTGGACTCCTTCGACGAGATCGGTGAGGTCGCCAGGGCGTTCGACCAGGTTCACCGTGAGGCACTGCGGCTGGCCGCGAACGAGGCCGCGCTGCGCGGCAACGTCAACGCCATGTTCGTAAACCTGTCCCGCCGCAGCCAGTCGCTGGTCGAGCGGCAGATCAGGCTGATCGACGAGCTCGAGCAGGGCGAGCAGGACCCGGAGCGGCTGGGCAGCCTGTTCCAGATGGACCACCTCGCCACTCGCATGCGCCGCAACTCGGAGAACCTGCTGGTCCTGGCCGGCCACGACTCCACCAGGCGGTGGAACCAGCCGGTCGCGCTAGTCGACGTGCTCAGGGCAGCGATCTCGGAGATCGAGCAGTACGAGCGGGTAACGCTGAACGTCCAGCCCGGCATCGCCGTTCGCGGCCTGGCCGTCAACGACGTCGTGCACCTGATCGCCGAGCTTGCCGAGAACGCGACGTCATACTCCTCGGCCGATACTCCGGTGAGCGTCTCGGGGCACCTGCTGAGCAGCGGGGGAGTGCTGCTCGACATCACCGACCTCGGTGTCGGCATGGGCAGTGAGGAGATGGCGCACGCCAACTGGCGGCTCGACAATCCGCCGGTGGTCGACGTGGCCGTGTCCCGCCGGATGGGCTTGTTCGTGGTCGCCAGGCTGGCGGCCAGGCACGGCATCAGGGTCCGGTTGCGCCCGGCGAGCGGGGCCGGCCTGACCGCCCTGGTCTGGCTGCCAGACGAGGTCGTCGCCCGCGACGGTGCGGCCAGGCAGGGTGGGCTTGGCCGGTTCCCCGAGCCGCTGGCCAGGTTCGCCATCGGGTCCGGGCCTGCGGGCATCGCCGGTCCAGGCGGCTCGGGCGGCCCGGTGCCGGTGGGCTCGGAGGCCGGCGGCCAGGTGGGCTCCGGCGAGTGGCCGACGGTGGGCACGTCGACCGCGGAGCAAGAAGTGGCGGCCGCGCGCGCCCCACGGTTCGCGCCTCCCCCGCAGGATGACCCTGGCACGTGGCTCGGACCGCAGCGGGTTCCGGGCGTCGGGCCGCATCCTGGCCAGTTCGAGCCGACATCGACAACCCCGATCCCGGCCGTCGGGGCCGACTCGCCGTCCGAGCCTGCCGCCTACGGCGGTGAGTTCGGTCAGCAGCAGCCGGGCGTGGCCGGATCCGATGTCGCGGGCGAAGCGTTCGGCACCGTGCCGACTCCCGCGTTCGGTACCGATTACCCGTCGTCGCCGGTCGCGAACGAATGGTCGGCTCCCTCCGGGGTCGCGGGCACGGACAAGCCTCTTGCCAAGCCGGCCGCGGCCGCTGGTGCCGCGGGCGGTACTGGTGCCGCCCGGGATGACCAGCCGGACGTCGCGTGGCCTGGTGCCCAGGCCGCGGACTCAGGTCAGATGGCTCTTGGTCAGATGGCTCCTGGTCAGGCGGCTCCGGGACAGACGCTGTCTGGTCAGTTTGGTCAGTCTGTTACTGGTCAGTCTGTTGCTGGTCAGGGAGCCCCGGCGTGGTCGAGCGAGCAGGCGGAGCATAGCGTTCTCGGCGCGCCGGTCACTGGCTTGCGCGGATCCGGCGGCGGCTTCCTGGGCCAGGACTCGGGGCAGGGGTCGACGAACGGCGGCGTCATCGTGCCGCCGGCCGGGGCCCTGGGCGAGC
>DASPZH010000042.1:0-10537 GCA_035636335.1 Streptosporangiaceae bacterium | reverse complement strand
CTGTCGGGGCAGGCCGGGCGGGGCGGGAGCCGGCGGGGCGGCGGCCGGGGATGGCGTGGGCTGGCCGGCCGCGGGCGGCGTGGGCTGGGCTCGGGCCGGGCCGGTCCAGACCGGCTGGCCGTCGATCAGCACCCGGGTCGTGACCAGGTCGGCGGGAACGGCCGTCGGCCAGTACACGCCGTACATCGACGCGTCGCCCGGCGGGGTCAGCGCGTAGAAACCCGGATAGCTGGCCAGCCCGGTCTCGACCACGGCCGCGGAGAATGCCCGCCCGACCTTTGCCTTGTCCCGGTCGAGCACGGTGATCCGCAGCAGCGCGGGGTCGGATCCGACGAGTTCGACGTCCGCGGTCTCGAACGCGGCGCGGCCGCCGTCGAGCCTGGCCCAGATCGTCTGCTCGGCCAGCTCGGCCTTGGCGGCGACATCGAGGCCCTCGATCGCCAGGACCATCGCGTTCCGGTAGCCGCCGGCATAGTTGAGCGAGACCTTCAGGTCGGCGGGCGGCGGCTCGCCGCGGACACCGCTCAGCCGCACCCGGTCGGGTCCCGCCTGGTCGAGGCCGATCGAGTCGAACCGAGCGGTCACGTCGGGGTTCAGGTACCGCGGGCTGCCGATCTCGTACAGCAACTGTGCGGTCACGGTCCCGACCGAGACCAGGCCGCCGGTGCCCGGATGCTTGGTGATCACCGCCGTGCCGTCGGCCGCCAGCTCGGCCAGCGGGAAGCCCGCTCGCGCGAGGTCCGGCACCTCGCCGAAGAAGGCGTAGTTGCCGCCGGTCGCCTGGCAGCCGCACTCCAGCACGTGCCCGGCCACGACGGCGCCGGCCAGCGCGTCCAGGTCGTCACCGGTCCAGCCGAACCGCCACATCCCCGGACCGACGACCAGCGCGGCATCGGTAACCCGGCCGGTGACCACGACGTCCGCGCCGGCCGACAGCGCGCTCGCGATCGGCAGCCCGCCCAGGTAGGCGTGCGCGGTCAGCGGCGTCACGCCGGCGTTGGCGAGCGTCTCGCCGGTGTCGGCGTTGGCCAGCCGGTGACCGGCCTGGCTCAGCTCGGGCAGCCGGGCGAGCAGGTCGTCGCCCTCGACGTGCGCGACCACGGGCGTCAGCCCGGCGCGGCGGGCAACCTCGGTAACGGCCGCGGCACAGCCGGCCGGGTCGAGGCCGCCGGCGTTGGCGACGATCTTGATACCGCGTTCCAGGCAGCTCGGCAGCACCTGCTCGACCTGGGTCAGGAACGTCCTGGCGTACCCCGGCCGTCCGGCCAGGACGGCCTTGCCGAGCAGCAGCATGGTCAGCTCGGCCAGCCAGTCGCCGGTGAGTACGTCGATTGGCCCGCCCTCGACCATCTCCCGCGCCGCTGAGACGCGGTCGCCGTAGAACCCGCTGCAGTTCGCGATCCGCAGCACCGGCAGGTCGGCGGGGAGATTGCTGGCCAGCTCAGCCATCCGTCAGCCGTCCGTCCCGGCGGGGACCCAGGCGGGATCGCGTTTGGCGGCGAACGCGGTCATCCCCTCCCTGGCCTCGTCCGAGCCGAAGTACCGCCCGGACAGCTCGGCCATCCTGGCCAGCCCATCGGCGAAGCTCTCCGCCGGGAGGCCGCGCAGCACGGCCTTCGTGCCGGCCAGCGCGCCGGGGGCGCCGCGCAGCAGCAGCCCGGCGTACCTGGCGACCTCGGCGTCGAGACGCTCGGCCGGGACCGCCCTGGTCAGCAGGCCGATCTCGGCCGCCCGTCCGGCGTCGAAGACCTCGCCGGTCAGGAAGTACTCCGCGGCCGCCCTGGACGGCATACGGCGCAGGCAGGGCACCGAGATCACCGCGGGAACCACGCCGATCCGCACCTCGGAGAACGCGAACGTGGCCCGGTCCACGGCGATGGCGATGTCGGACGCGGCGACCAGGCCGATCCCGCCAGCCCTGGCGGCCCCGTTGACCCGGCAGATCACCGGCTTGGCGCCGTCCCAGAGCAGCCGCACGACATCGGCCATCAGCGAGGTCGCGCCGGACGGGTTGGCCAGTGCCTCCTTCAGGTCGGCGCCCGCGCAGAACACCTTGCCCGCCCCGGTCAGCACCACGACCCGGACGCCCGGATCGTTCATCGCCGCCTCGACCGCGGTCCGCAGCTCGGTCAGCAGTCCGGTCGACAGCGCGTTGGCGTTGCGCGGCGAGTCGAGCGTGATCGTGCCGACCCCGGCAGCTTTGCCGGTTCTCACCAGGGGAGCCGCCAGCTCCGGCCCGGCACGCTCGGCGCTGGTCACGCCGCGCTCCCTGGGTCGGCGGGAGGGCCGGCGGCCGGGTCGGCTGGGGGGTGAGCGGGTCGGCCGGCTGCAGGGCCGACTGGAGGGCCTGCGTGAGAGTCGGCGGGAGGGCCGGCGGCCGGGTCGAGGTCGTCCGCCGCGACGATGGCGAGCACGTCACCCGCGTCGACCTGCGTCCCCGATCCGACTCGCAACTCGGCGAGAACGCCGCTCGCCGGCGCCGCGATCTGGTGCTCCATCTTCATCGCCTCCATGACCAGGACAAGCTGCCCAGCGACGACCCGGTCGCCGGGCTCGGCGGTGACCCTGGTCACGCTGCCCGGCATCGGCGCGACCAGCGACCCTGACTCGGTGACGCGTTCCGGGGCGGGCAGCCGGTCGAGCAGCGTCAGCCGGACCGACCCGAGGTCGGAGTCGACCCAGATCTCCGCGTCGGCGCGGGTGATGTCGAACCGGTGGCTCACCCCGCCGACCCCGAGCGTGACCTGGTCAGGCGCGAACGCGCCGACCTCGATCCTGGCCGTCGCACCGGGGGTGCGTCCGGGGTCTGCCGGGCCGAGGTCTGCCGGGTCGGGGTCTCGCGGGCCGGATTCTCGTGGGCCGGAGTCAGTCTCGTCGCCGGCGATCGTGATCCCGGCCCGCGTCCAGTAGTAACGGACCTCGATCCGGCCGCGCGGCCCGGCGAACGACGTGATCTGCGGCTGGCTCGGCACGTTGCGCCAGCCACCTGGAATCGTCGCGGCGACCCTGGCGTCCTTGCGGTTGCCCGCCGCCACGGCGACGGCCGCGGCCGCCGCCGATATCTGGCCGAGCCGCTCGCCGGGGACCAGCCCGGCGAGGTCATAGCCGCCGAGCAGCGACGTGTCCGCGTCGCCGTCGCGGAACACGGGGTTCCGCAGCACGCTGACCAGCAGGTCGCGGTTGGTCGCCGGGCCGGCGATCCGGGTTCCGGCCAGGCCGGCGGCGAGTCTCCTGGCGGCGGCGGCGCGGTCCGGCGCCCACGCGATCAGCTTGGCCAGCATCGCGTCGTACTGGGTGGTGACGACTGTGCCCGGTTCGACCCCGGAGTCGAGCCGCAGGTAGGCGCCAGGCCGGGGGGCCGGCGTCGGCAGCCCGAACGTCGAGTCCGCCGCGGGGACGGCGAACGCGTGCACCCGGCCGCTGGACGGCCGGAACCCGTCGGCCGGGTCCTCCGCGTACAGCCGCGCCTCGATCGCGTGGCCGGCCGCGGCCGGCGGCCGGTCGGGCAGCGTCCGGCCCTCGGCGATCGCGAGCTGGAGCGCGACCAGGTCGAGCCCGTGGACGCACTCGGTGACCGGATGCTCGACCTGGAGCCTGGTGTTGAACTCCAGGAAGTAGAACTCGCCGCCCACCCGGCCGGCCCCTGCCGTGCCGGCCCCGCCCACGCCGGCCCCTGCCGCGCCGGCCCCGCCAACAGCGCCGACCAGGAACTCCACGGTTCCGGCGTTGACGTAGCCGACGGCCCGCGCCAGCGCGGCCGCGGCGGACAGCAGCCGGTCCCTGAGTTCCGGGCCGACCGCCGGGGACGGCGTCTCCTCGATGACCTTGGCGTAGCGGCGCTGCACCGAGCAGTCACGCTCGGTCAGCGCCCAGACCGTTCCCGCCCGGTCGGCCAGTACCTGCACCTCGACGTGCCGGGCACCGGTGAGCAGCGGCTCGCAGAAGACGGTGCCGTCGCCGAAGGCGGCCTGCGCCTCGCGGCTGGCCGACTCGATCGCACCGGCCAGCTCGCCCGCCTCAGCCACGGCCCGCATGCCGCGCCCGCCGCCGCCCGCCGACGCCTTGACCAGGACGGGGAACTCGGTGACCGAGCCCGGATCGAGCTCGGGCAGCACCGGGACACCGGCCGCGGACGCTACTTTGCGCGCCTGCATCTTCAGTGCCATGGCCTCCATGGCCTCCGGCGGGGGACCGACCCAGACCAGGCCGGCCGCGAGCACGCGCCGGGCGAACCGGGGGTCCTCGGCGAGGAAACCGTAGCCGGGGTGCACGGCGTCGGCGCCGGCGGCCAGCGCCGCGGCGACGATCGCCCCGCCGTTCAGGTACGTCTGCGCCGGGCTCGCGCCGGGCAGCCGCACGGCCCGGTCGGCCTCCGCGACGTGCGGCGACCCGGCATCGGGGTCGGAGAACACCGCGACCGTGCCGATCCCGGCCGCCCGGCAGCTCGCGAATACGCGGCGCGCGATCTCGCCGCGGTTGGCCACGAGCAGGGAGCTGATCATGCCGCGCCCTCACATCCTGAAGATGCCGTAACGGCTCGCACCGGCCGGCCCCGGTTCGCCGGCCGGTCCCGGCCCGGGCACGCCAGGCGGGCCGGGAGCGCCGTCGATGACCGACAGGCACATGCCGAGCACCGACCTGGTGTCCCGCGGGTCGATCACGCCGTCGTCGTAGATCCGCCCGGAGAGTATGAACGGCTGCGACTCGGCCTCGATCTGCTCGGTCACCATCGCCCGCATGGCGGCGTCGGCGTCGGTGTCGTAGACCTCGCCCCGGGCGGCGGCGGCCTGGCGGCCGACGATCGACAGTACCCCGGCGAGCTGGGCCGGCCCCATCACCGCCGACTTGGCGCTCGGCCAGCTAAACAGGAACCTCGGGTCGTAGGCGCGGCCGCACATGCCGTAGTTGCCCGCGCCGTAGGAGGCGCCGAGCACGACGGTCAGGTGCGGCACCCGGCTGTTGGACACCGCGTTGATCATCATCGCGCCGTGCTTGATGATGCCGGCCTGCTCGTAGCTGGCGCCGACCATGTACCCCGTCGTGTTCTGCAGGAACAGCAGCGGCACGCCGATCTGGTTGGCGAGCTGGATGAACTGGGCGGCCTTCTGCGACTCCTCGCTGAACAGGATCCCGCGCGCGTTGGCCAGGATGCCGACCGGGTAGCCGTGCAGCGCCGCCCACCCGGTCACCAGGCTCGTCCCGTACAGCGGCTTGAACTCGTCGAAGTCCGACCGGTCCACGATCCGCGCGATCACCTCCCGCGGGTCGAACGGGATCTTCAGGTTCTCCGGCACGATGCCGAGCAGCTCGTCGGGGTCGTACAGCGGCTCGGCCAGGGCGAGCGCCGGCCCGCGGCCCGGCTTGCGCCGGTTCAGCCTGGCCACGATCTGCCGGCCGATCCGCAGCGCGTCGTGCTCGGTCTCGGCCAGGAAGTCGGCGAGACCGGACTGCCTGGCGTGCATGCTGCCGCCCCCGAGCGACTCGTCGTCGGACACCTCACCGGTCGCCATCTTGAGCAGCGGCGGCCCGGCCAGGAACACCTTGGACCGGCCGTCGATCATGACCACGTAGTCGCTCATCCCCGGCAGGTAGGCGCCGCCGGCCGTGGAGTTGCCGAACACCAGCGCGATCGTCGGTACCCCGGCGGCCGACATCCTGGTCAGGTCGCGGAAGATCTGGCCGCCCGGGATGAAGATCTCCTTCTGGGTCGGCAGGTCGGCGCCGCCCGACTCGACCAGGTTGACCAGCGGCAGCCGGTTCTCGATCGCGATCTGCATCGACCGCAGTGACTTGCGCAGCGACCACGGGTTGGTCGATCCGCCGCGTACCGTCGGGTCGCTGCCGCTGATCATGCACTCGGTGCCCGAGACGACGCCGATCCCGTTCACGCCGCTGCCGCCGACCGGGAAGCCGGTGCCGTGACCGGCCAGCGCCGACAGCTCGAGGAACGGCGAGTCCGGGTCGATGAGCAGCTCGATCCGCTCCCGGACGGTGAGCTTGCCGCGGTCTCGGTGCCGCTTGACGTACTTGGGCCCGCCGCCCGCCAGCGCCTTGGCGTGCTCGGCCGCGAGCTCGTCCAGCTTGGCCAGCATCGTCGCGCGCCGGTCGGCGTACTGAGCGCTCCCGGTGTCCAGCGCGCTGGCGAGAACAGTCACAACCGGAACGATATGACGCGCCAGGCCGCCAGCGACACCCGGTCGCCGCGCTGGCGCAACCTCGTACTCGGCCACGTGCCGTTCCCTGGGGCTCACGACCCCGCAAGCCGCCCGCGAGGCCACCGCGACCAGTGGTGACCGGATACGACGAGAACGGCAGCCCCGCGATCATCCGGCACGGCGAGCCGCCGACGGTGATCCGGGCGGGCCGGTACGTCACCACGGAACTGTGGGTCACCGACCGGACGCCTCCCGCGGTAACTGACGCCGACCCGTCGACGAGCGCTCGGTTCAGTCCGCGTACCAGGTGAGCGGCGCGGTGCCGCGCCGGGACAGCGCGCCGAGCGCCTTCGCTCTGGGCTGTCTGGCCGACACCTGCTGGACGTGCCGCTGCCAGCGATCCCGGTCGGCCGTCCAGGCTCGCAGGTACTCCTGGCAGAACTCCGGGGTTACGTGGGCGAGCCGGCCTAGCGCCCCCTTGAGCGCAGCGATCCGGCGCGCCTTTTCTTCCGCCGCGAGCGGCTGATCGGCGACCATCCGCAGCACCTGCGTAATGAACTGCTTCCTCGCGACCAGGAAGTTAGCCCAGTGACGCGGATCGGCATCCGCGACCGCGCGCCCCTGGTCGAGCAGCCAGTAGATCCCCTCGGCCAGGACGTCGCCGAACTCCTCGGCTCGGGCCCGGTCAGGGCTCCGGTACGGGTCGTAGGGCTGCTGCGTCACCCGCCCGGTGGCGGCGACCGGCTGCAGCCCGGTCTTGGCGTTCAGCATGTAGAACCAGTCGTCGTTGTAGACATCAGGGAAAAACGAGCAGTTGCGCCTGACTTCGACCGCCAGTGCCCCGCCACCGATAAAGGCCTGCTGTGCGCCGCCCGCGTCGCGGAAGGCATGGCAGACCACCGAGTGATCAGGGAAGCCCTCGATGGCCAGGCCCACCGCGCAATGAGTATCCAGCAGGCCGGCCGCCCGGCGCATGTCGTCGGGATCCAGGTCCGTGATGTCGTCGTCGAGGAAGATCACCCGCGACCAGTCAAGCATCCGGCCCAGGACGAGGGCGAGATTGCGTTTCGGGCTCAGGTCGGTGCGCCGGGCGAAGATCGTGCCGGTCAGCAGCCGGGAGGTCTCCAGGTCAGGGAGGCGCAGCCGGGCTGGCTCGGGCACGTCGATGGCGATCAGGTCGACGTGACGCGAGTGCCGGCGGGCGGCGTCGCGCGCGGTCGTCCACTTCCCGCTGTGCAAGGTGACGAGCGGGCAGCCCATGGTGCGGGCGAGGCGCGCCGCGCTGGTGAGGTATGCGGGCGGGCGCGCAGTGGGCACAATGATGGCGTCGACGGCCGAGCGCGGCGGTGAGCACTCTTCGAGCGCCCACAGCAGGCTGCGGTGGGATCCGTGGTGATTCGGCGTTTCAGTCGTCGGCGTCATGGGTCCTTGACCATTCGAAGAGTCGGTTGTCGGGGATGGTCCAGTCCGGAGTCAGCGCCGCTCCGTTCTCGACCTGCACGCGGGTCAAGATGCAGTACGAGTCGCTGCCGCCGAAACGGGAGCGCAGGTACTCGGCGTTGCGGTCGCGGAACCGGGCATCGGTCAGCGCGCGGACGGCGCCGTAGTTGCCGCTTCCGTACATGCCGTTGCAGACGGTGATCGTTCGCGTGCGGTTGAACGGATTCGTGGCCCTGGCGAAGAGGGCGACATCTTCGCGGAGCAGGTTCCACTTGTCGGACTGCTCGAGCCGCGGCCGGTGCCGGATCGGCCGACCGTTCTTCTCGACCTCGAAGTACTGTCCGTCGGGCGAGCTCCAGTCGGCCACCTGGCGAATCGGCAGCCGCATGCGGCCGATTATCGATCGGGTGACCGCGTTCCAGTCGGTGCCGCCGAGCACGACGAGGTGCGCGGTGTAGGCGTCGGGCGGCAACTGGTTCGCGGTCCTGAAGTCAACCTGGTTCGTCGGGTTGGTCGCTCGCAGGTGACCGTGCAGTTCGACCAGCGCGTCGAGGTCCGAAAAGGAGTACAGCGCGATGTAGTCGGGGTCCCGCGGATCCGTGTACGGCATCCGCTTGAGCATCTCGTCGGGCAACTGCGCGCAGAGGATCATGATTGAGTCGCCGTCATCGAAGCGCCAGGGTCCGGAGTTCAGCGACGCGGCGATCAGGCTGGTCGGGTCGGGCTCGGCGGGGTCGGCCAGCCGGAGGGCGTTGTTACGCAGGCGGGTCAGCTCGCGCTTGAGTTCGTCCATGGCCCGGCGCTCATCGTCGGTCAAGTCCTGGACTCGCAGCAGGTGCGGCGTCCCGCCTTCGAGCGAGCGCCGCGTGGCGAACAGAGTCGCGTAGGCCTCGATCCGCGGGTAGGGCGGGATCTTCGGGTTGGTCGCCGACTCGTAGGAGGAGATCAGGGGAACGCTGAGCGGCCGGTTCCCGCCCAGCGCCATGGCCAACTGCGGCTGCGTGATCTTCATATCCGGCCAGTGCTCTTCCCTGAGCGCGCGCAGGCGCCGGGCGAGTAGCTGCCGTGGGGCCAGATTATCCACTCGGGGCCTCGGTTCATCTGAAGTTCAGGAGTCAAGTAAACACTCCATACCACGATGAAGGCATAGCGAAACCCCAGCTAGAGAGGACTCAACTTTGGTTAGTCACTACAGCCAACGGATCCGCGTTACCACAAACTGCCTGATCAGTAAGGGTTGATGAACAGCTCGAGGGTATACCAAGCTTGACTGGAGAAACCTGAAGACCTGCCAGATCCGGTAATCATTAACTGAAGTTCAGTGAAGGAGGATCAGTGAGACCTGCGCGGTGGACAGCGCCGAGAGGGCCGCCGGCCGCCTGGCGGCCGGCTGGCGACGGTCTGAAGCCAGACGGGCACCCCCGCTGCAACGGGGGTGCCCGATAAGAAATCCCAGCGCTTCACACAGGGAACTCCCAATGACAACGATAGCCCCTCACCTGGTGGAAGCAATCTTGCACACCAGGACCATCCTGGCCGCCGCGGTTACCGCGCCGGCCAGCCAGTCGCAGTCGCACGCGGCCGCCGGGTTCCTCGGCGCGATCATGGTCGCTGCGTTCATCTTCATGTCCGCCATCGCCCGTGTGACCAGTCGCATCGTCGGCCTGCTGTCTGCGCTGGTGCAGACCGCGGCGGCGGTGACGTCGGCCCTGTTCGCGATCGCGGTCGCGATCGGCATCATCGCCGTGCTGCTGTTGCACGGCTGAATGCCGGACCCGTTCGTGCCTAGGGTCCGGCAGGCTCCGCCTGAGGCCAGGCTGGCCGGTCCCGCCTGGACCTCGGCCGGGGCTCGCGTTCTCGCTCGGAGTCGGCTAGCGGCTGGCGCCGCGCAGGCTCAGCCGCATGCGCTCCTCGCTGCGCGCCGGGTCGGCTTCCAGGGGCTGGCGCTCATGAGTGCTAGTGAACCCGAATCGCTCGTACAACTGCCACGCGGGAGCGTTGCCGTCGAGCACCCACAGCATGGCGGTCGCGACGCCGGAATCGCGAAGGCGGCCGAGAACCGCGCTGAGCAGCATGGAAGCCACGCCGACGCGCCGGTACTCGGGTGAAACCCACAGGTACTCCAGATGGCGCTCGTGCATTCGCGCCGCCGACTCGATGGTGGCGCCGAGAACCCCGATCGCGAGATCGTGCCGGGTCGCGATGCTCCAGTCACCACGAGCGAACTCGCCGCGCCACGTCTGCTCGGTATAGGCGGACTCGCGTTCGTAGCTGGACAAGAATGCGTCAGGCGATTCGCTGAGAGCGGTCAATCTTATTCTTCTTAGTAAATACCAGTCATTTGACGTAAGAAGCCGGATACTAAACACAATTGGCAATTATCGCACATCCCATTGAAGCCGCAAGCTTTCCTTTCTGCCCGCTCGGCGCCGAGCGTCAGCCGCGCCGCGCCGCGTCGGCCGAGCCAACGCTCGCCAGCGGGCGGCGGCGCGGGTCAGCGGATGAGCGCGTCAAGCCGGTCGAGCGCCCAGTCAAGGTCCTCCTGGCTGATCATCAACGGCGGGGCCAGCCTGAGCGTGCTGCCGTGCGTGTCCTTGGCGAGCACGCCGGCCTCCATCAGCCGCTCCGAGACTTGCCGGCCGGTGAGCGCGGTGAACTCGACACCGGCCCACAGCCCGCGCCCGCGGACATCCCGGACCGCGCTGGCCGGCAACACGCTGAGCCGGTCGTGCATGTGCGCGCCGAGCTTGGCCGATCGCTCCTGGAACTCGCCCGTGTTCAGCATGGCGATGACCTCGCGCGCGATCGCGCAGCCCAGCGGGTTGCCGCCGAACGTCGAGCCGTGCTGGCCCGGCCTGAACACGCCAAGCACCGCAGCCGACGACACCACGGCGGACACCGGCATGATGCCGCCGCCAAGGGCCTTGCCGAGCACGTACATG
>DASPZH010000041.1:0-6387 GCA_035636335.1 Streptosporangiaceae bacterium | reverse complement strand
CAGGCCAGTTACTCTTTGGAGTCCGCGCGATGAGTGCACGTCAGCACGCGACGGCCGACCGGGCGAGCCGCATGCGCCGGCGGCCCGCCGACGGCAGCGCGCCGCAGGCCGATCCCGCCGGCGGTGCCGGCGGTGCCGGCGGTGCGGCTGAGGGCAGCGGTCAGGGGCCTGGTGCGCCGGCCGGGCAGCCGTCCGGTACCGCGGCGGCAGCGGCCAGGCTGGCGCGGGTCCCGGCACGACTCCGGCCCGCAGGCGCGGCTGGAGCACGCGGTGGCGTCGGCTCCCCGGCGGCGCACGCGGATAATGCTCCGCCCGCCGTTGACCGCGCCGCGGCACCGGCCGCACCGGTGCCGGGGACCGGAGCGCGTAGCGGTGCCGGGGCGGCCACGCCTGGCAGGAAGCGGCTCCCGACCCGGATGCCGGCGAGCCAACGCGGCCGGGGCCAGGCAGGCGCAGGGCCCAAGCTCCCCGCCGGGGACCCGCCGGCGGATCGGGCACCGGGCGAGCGCTCGGCCCCGGGGGTACGAGACTCTGGGGCGCCGTTGGCCGGGGGATGGGAGGCGGCTTACCCGTCGACGCCGTCCGAGGCCGAGGTGGCCACGGGGCTGTCGGCGCGGCTGATGGCGCTGGCCAGGCTGATTCAGATCGGCTCGGCCAGGAGCGGCCGGGATGGCTTCAGCGAGAAGCTGCTCGCCGACGCCGAGGCGGTGCTCGCCCGGGTCGGCGAGCGGATGCGGCTGTCGTCGGACCACACCGTGGTCGTGCTGGCCGGCGGGACCGGGAGCGGGAAGTCGTCGCTGTTCAACCGGCTGGTCGGTGCCGACCTGTCCACCGTCGGCGTGACCAGGCCGGTGACCAGGGACGCTCACGCCTGCGTCTGGGGACAGGCGGGGTCTGGCGCGATAATGGACTGGCTGGACGTCCCGGCGCGCTACCGGTACTCGCGCGCGAGCGCCCTGGACAGCGGCGAAGACGACCTCGCCGGACTGGTGCTGCTCGACCTGCCCGACCATGACTCGGTCATGAGTCATTCTGGTGAACTGGTGGACCAGTTGGTCAGCATGGCCGACGTCATGGTCTGGGTGCTCGACCCGCAGAAGTACGCGGACGCGGCCGTGCACCGGCGGTTCCTGGTCCCGCTGGCGAGTCATTCGGACGTGCTCGCCGTCGTGCTGAACCAGTCGGATGTGCTCGATCCCGCCCAGGTCGACGACTGCGTGGCCGACCTGCGCAGGCTGCTCGAGTCGGAGAACCTGCAGGACGTCCCCGTCCTGGTCACGTCGGCCGTCAGCGGGGCCGGCCTGGGGGAGCTGCGCAAGCTCCTGGCCGACGGCGTCGCCGCCGGGCGTGCCGCGACAGCCAGGATCTCCGCCGACGTCGACGACGTGGTCACCCGCTTCGAGCCCTACGCCGGCGACGTGGACGCGCCCGTCGGCGGCGTTCCCGCGCCGAGCAAGGCTGAGCTTGCCGACCAGTTCGCCGCCGCGGCCGGGGTCTCGGCGATCTGTGACGCGCTCCGCAGCGCCAGGGAACTGCGTGCGGTCGACTTCGTCGGCTGGCCCGTCGCGTGGTTCGTCCAGCGCGTGACCGGGCGCGATCCGATCCGCAAGGTCAGGCTCGGCATGCTCTGGAACGACCTCCGGTCGGTGACCGCGGGGCCGGCCGGTGCGCAGCAGGCAGAGATCGACAATGCGCTGACCGAGCTCGGGAGCGAACTCGCCGAGCCGCTGCCGACGCCGTGGTCGGGCAGCATGACGTCGGTGCTCAGGTCTCGGGCCGATGACATCCCGGCCGCGGTCGGGTCGGCCATAGGCGACGCGCTCCCAGCCGAGGACAGCGTCGTCTGGTGGTGGCGACTGGCTGGACTGTGGCAAGGACTGCTGCTGGGCACGGCCGCGGTCGGTCTCGCATGGCTCGTGCTGATCGTCATCTTCGGCGTGTTCCATGCCGCCGCTGGGATGCCGGCGCTGTTGAGCAAGCCCGGGGTGATGCCGTGGGTCGCGGCGGGGGCGGTCGTGGTGCTCGCGCTCGGCGCCACGACGTCCTGGGTCTGCCTGCGGCTGGTCAGGACGGCGGCAGAGCAGGAGAACGTTCGGGTTGTCGCCGACATGAGAGACCGGATCGCCGCCGTCGCCGACGAGATGGTGATCATGCCGGCCGAGCAGGAACTGGCCGAACTCGCCCGCTACCGCGAGGAAGCCAGGATCGCGGCCCGCGGAGTGGTGGCCGACCAGGTCGGCTGACGGCCCGTCAAGCCCGACCGGTGGCCCGGCGGCGTGGCCGGTGGCCCGTTGGCGTCCGGTGGCCCGGTGGCGCCCGGTAGCCCGGTGGCCTGCCGGCGGCCGGTGCCAGCCTGGCCGGCGATCATCTCACACCGGTCCGGCGTGCTGCGCGGACCGTCCACAGGCTCGGTCCGTCCCCGGCCCGTTGTCCACAGCCAGAACACGCGTCCAGCCGACCGGGCCGCGATCGCGCGATCTTTGGTGCAAGCAAGCAGGCGGCCGTCGCCGCCGCTGCGGCAGTCCCTGCGCGAGAGGCGCGCTGCTGCCGCACAGCTCTGTGGAGGATCGCGATGCTCAACGAGGCTCAGATCAGCCTGACCGGTTACGTCGCCACGCAGCCGGTCACCAGATTGGTGAAGCCGGGCGTCTCCAACGTGTCCATGCGGGTTGCCTGGACCCCGCGCAGGCAGGACAGGGCCACCGGTGAATGGGTAGACGGCAACACGTCGTACGTCACGGTGATCTGCTGGCGCAAGCTGGGCGCGAACGTGGCCATCTGCCTGCGCACGGGCGACCCCGTCGTGGTCAAGGGAAAGCTGTCGGTGCGGACGTACGACGACAAGGACGGCGTGCGGCGGACGTCGGTCGACGTGGAAGCCAGCTCCGTCGGCCACGACCTGTCGCGTGGCGTCTCGCAGTTCCAGCGGGTCAGGCCGCAGACCGGGATGACCGCTGCGGAGTTCCAGGCAGCGAAGGCCGCCGGCGCCCAGGACGGCCGCCGTGACCAGGGCGCTGGCCCGGACGGCGGCGCTGGCCAGGACGGCCGCGGTGACCAGGGCGGTGGCCAGGACGGCGGCGCGGGCGGTGGTGACCGGGCGGATCAGGTCGGCATGGCCCGCGGGACTGCCGACCCGGCGGGCATAGCGCGGCCGGCCGCCGAAGGAAGCTGGGCGGCGGGTGATGCCGACATGCCCATGCCGGACGAGCCGGAGCGAGGTTTCTTCGACGAGTCCGCTATCAGCGAGCACAGCACGGCGGAGGAACCCGCGGCGGTGTCGTAGCGGCCGTAACCGCGGCCCGGGATTGAGGGCAGCAACTTCGTCCGCGAGCTGCCGGGGCGGGGCGGTCCGCGGGCGGCCGGGCGGGTCGGTCCGCGGCGGGCCGCCCGGTTCCTGCCGGGTCGGCGCCTCCTCCGGCGGCTGCCGTCCGTGCGAAGCGCGCCCTTGCTGCACCTACCCTTAGGGCATGCCCGAGTTCATCTACCAGATGCAAGCCGTGCGCAAGGCGCATGGCGACA
The DNA here is from genome assembly GCA_035636335.1 of Streptosporangiaceae bacterium. Classification (GTDB taxonomy): domain Bacteria; phylum Actinomycetota; class Actinomycetes; order Streptosporangiales; family Streptosporangiaceae; genus Chersky-822. The sequence goes on along the minus strand of DASPZH010000041.1, from coordinate 2,868 downwards.
AGGTGATCCTTGACAACGTCACGCTCGCGTTCTTGCCGGGAGCGAAGATCGGCGTCGTCGGTCCCAACGGCACGGGCAAGTCGACCCTGCTGCGGATGATGGCGGGCATTGAGCAGCCATCTAACGGCGAGGCACGACTGATGCCGGGCTTCTCAGTGGGGATTCTCGAGCAGGAGCCGCAACTCGACGAGACCAAGACGGTACTCGGCAACGTCGAGGGCGGCGTGGCCGAGACCAAGGCGCTGCTTGACCGGTACAACGAGATCGCCGAGCAGATGGCGACCGACTACTCCGACGGCCTGCTCGAGGAGATGGGCAAGCTCCAGGAGCAGCTTGACCACCGGAATGCGTGGGACCTGGAAAGCCAGCTTGACCAGGCCATGGATGCGTTGCGGTGCCCTCCGCCAGACACCGATGTCAGCATTCTCTCCGGCGGCGAGAAGCGCAGGGTCGCGTTGTGCACGCTCCTGCTCTCCCAGCCCGACCTGCTCCTGCTCGACGAGCCGACGAACCACCTGGACGCAGAGAGCGTGCAGTGGCTCGAGCAGCACCTGGAGAAGTACCCGGGCACGGTCGTGGCCGTGACGCACGACAGGTACTTCCTCGACAACGTGGCCGGCTGGATCCTCGAGCTGGACCGCGGCCACGCGTACCCGTACGAGGGGAACTACTCGACCTACCTGGAGACCAAGGCCGGCCGGATCAAGGTCGAGGGGCAGAAGGACGTGAAGCGGCGCAAGCGGCTCGAGGAGGAACTCGAGTGGGTCAGGTCGAGCCCGCGGGCCCGCCAGGCCAAGAGCCGGGCGCGGCTGCAGCGCTACGAGGAGATGGCCACCGAGGCCGACCAGAACAAGAAGCTCGACTTCGAGGAGATTCAGATCCCGCCCGGTCCGCGGCTCGGGACGCTGGTCGTCGAGGTGAACGCGCTGTCCAAGGGGTTCGGCGACCGGATGCTGATTGAGGATCTCAGCTTCTCGCTGCCGCCGAACGGCATTGTCGGCGTCATCGGCCCGAACGGCGTCGGCAAGACCACGCTGTTCAAGATGATCATCGGTGAGGAAGAGCCGGACAGCGGCACGATCAGGATCGGCGAGACCGTGCGGATCGCCTACGTCGACCAGGCCAGGGGCCGGATCGACCCGAACAAGAACGTCTGGGAGGTGATCTCGGACGGCGAGTCGTACATCAGGGCGGGCAGGTCCGATATCCCCAGCCGGGCCTACGTCGCCGCGTTCGGGTTCAAGGGCGGCGACCAGCAGAAGCTCGCAGGCGTGATGTCCGGTGGCGAGCGGAACAGGGTGAACCTGGCGCTCACCCTCAAGCAGGGCGGCAACCTGCTCCTGCTCGACGAGCCCACCAACGACCTTGACGTCGAGACGCTCTCCTCGCTCGAGAACGCGCTGCTCGAGTTCCCCGGCTGCGCAGTGATCACCAGTCACGACCGCTGGTTCCTCGACCGCATCGCCACCCACATCCTGGCCTGGGAGGGCGGGTCAAGCTGGTTCTGGTTCGAGGGGAACTTCGATTCCTACGAGAAGAACAAGATCGACCGGCTCGGCGCCGAGGCGGCCAGGCCGCATCGGGTCACTTACCGCAAGCTGACCCGCGGCTGATTGGCCCGGTGGCGTCGCTGCGCCGGCCTGCCCCTTCCCGCCCGAGCCGCGGAGGCGGTCTCCGTTGTGCCTGATGTTCGGAGCGCCTGAGTAACCAGGTGATCGCTGGCATATGCTCATCTATCGACCCTCATCGCACCGAATCTCCGGAGTAGCCGCCAGATGACCACGCAGCCAGGCGAACGAGCAGGTGACGAGCGGGCCGCGCGCGGTCAGCGGCAGGATGGCGCCCGCAAGCTGCCCGATCGGGCTCAGGTCGTCGTGGTGGGCGGCGGGATCATCGGCACGTCGGTCGCCTACCACCTGGCCCACATGGGCATGAAGGACGTCGTGCTGCTCGAGCGAGACCGGCTCACCTCGGGAACGACCTGGCACGCTGCCGGGCTGATGGCGACGTTCGGCTCCACCTCGCAGACCTCCACCGAGCTCCGCCAGTACACCCGTGACCTGTACTCCCGGCTGGAGGCCGAGACCGGCCTGGCCACCGGCCTGAAGCAGTGCGGGCTGATTGAGCTGGCGATCGAGCCAGGCCGGCTGGAGGAGTACCGGCGGGTGGCGGCGTTCAACCGGCACTGCGGCGTCGAGGTGCACGAGATCTCGCCGCGGGAGGTCGCCGAGATGTGGCCGCTGGCCAGGACCGACGACGTGCTGGCCGGCTTCTACATCCCCGACGACGGCCGCGTGAACCCGGTCGACGTGACCATGTCGCTGGCCAGGGGCGCGCGGATGCAGGGCGTCACGATCATCGAGGGCGTGCCGGTGACCGGGTTTCTCCGCGAGCGCGGCACGGTGACTGGGGTACGCACGGACCAGGGCGATGTCGAGGCCGAGTACGTGGTTAACTGCGCCGGCATGTGGGCACGCCAGCTCGGGGAGCGGGTCGGCGTATCCATCCCGCTGCAGGCCGCCGAGCACTACTACCTGCTGACCGAGCCGATCGATGGGGTGGAAAGCTCGTGGCCGGTGCTTGAGGACCCGGCCTCATACGGGTACTACCGCGAGGAGGGCGGTGGCCTGATGCTCGGCATGTTCGAGCCGGTCTGCGCCCCGTGGAGGGTCGGCGGCATCCCGCAGGACTTCTCCTTCGGCGAGCTGCCGCCCGACTGGGACCGGCTGGGCCCGTACCTGGAGAAAACGATGGCCAGGGTCCCGGTCACCGAGCAGATCGGGATCAGGAAGTTCTTCTGCGGCCCGGAGAGCTTCACCCCCGACCTGCTGCCGATCATTGGCGAGGCGCCCGAGCTCCGCAACTTCT